>SKHR01000189.1 GCA_007116865.1 Marinospirillum sp.
CGAACTCAGAAGTGAAACCGCTCAGCGCCGATGATAGTGTGGGGTCTCCCCATGTGAAAGTAGGTCATCGTCAGGCTTTTATTGCAAAATCCCTTGGAGCAATCCAAGGGATTTTTTTATGTCTTACGAAAAGAATGACTTAGAATACCCAGACAAGATAACGGTTAGGAGAACCCATGATCAGACGTAATCCCAATGGCGACATGCCCAACATTCATCCTGACGCCTATGTGGACAATACCGCGATCATTTGTGGCAAGGTGATCATTGAAGAAAATGTGTTTGTTGGTCCTTATGCGGTGATTCGTGCCGATGAGACAGATGAGAAGGGTGAGATGGAGCCAATCATCATTCGTGCGAATTCAAATATTCAAGATGGGGTGGTGATTCATTCCAAAGCTGGGGGAATTGTTGAAATCGGTGAATCGACCTCAATCGCTCACCGGTCAATCATCCATGGACCCTGTAAAATTGGCAGTCGTGTTTTTATTGGGTTTAACAGTGTTGTTTTTAACTGTGAAATTGGTGATGGCTGTGCGGTTCGGCATAACGCAGTCATTGATGGCTGCGACTTACCGGCTGGATTTTATGTGCCTTCAACCATGCAGCTTGGACCAGATTCCAGCCTGGAGGAAGTTCCTCGTGTCCAGGCGGAGGTTTCTGAGTTTTCCGAGTCAGTGGTGACCGCTAATATTGGCTTGGTCAAAGGTTATAAAGCGCTCAGCAATGAGTTTTAGGCCTCAGTGGCGGGTCAGTAAAATTTTGCCGATGGCCTGACCGGACTCTAAGTAGGCGTGTGCCTGCCCAACCTGCTCAAAGGTAAAGCGTTGTGCGGCGATCAGGGGCGCAATTTTTCCCTCATCAACCAGCTGCACTAATGCTGCTAGCCGGGCGGGTTCAGCCTCTATTCCTTTGCCCGTCAATAGTGGCAAGGCTCGAAAGATTGCGTGCAAGGTCAGGCTTTTGCTATGCATGAGTGAAAGGTCATGGCTATTTCTCGCGTTGATGGTCGCAATTTGTCCAAGCGGTGCAGCTGCTTGCAAGCTGGCATCCAGTGAGATTCCGCCTACTGTGTCAAAAATATGCGTGAAACCTTGCCCCTGGGTCAGGCGTTGGGTGTAGTCTGCCACATCTTCCTGGTGATAGTTGATGACATGATCTGCCCCTAGGTCACGAACGATCTGAGCTTTTGCTTCGTTGGATACCGTGGTTGAGACCTCAACACCCCGTGCTTTTGCAAGCTGGATGGCAATATGACCGACACCGCCTGCACCCCCTTGTATCAAAAGATGGTCGCCGGCGGAAATTTGCAAACGTTCGATCAGTGCGGCCCAGGCAGTCATGAAGACCAAAGGCAGGGTTGCTGCCTCTTCCAGAGGCATGGATTTGGGCGCATGCTCAACCTGGCGGGCATCAGCGATCATGAAGTCAGCCAGGGCGCCTTGGCGATTTTTGAGTCCGCCTGCGCAGCCGATCACGGCATCACCGACTTTAAATCGTGTGACGCCTTCGCCTACCTGGTCAATGATGCCACTGACGTCGGCATTAAGAATGGCAGGAAACGCCGGACCCGCAGGTACTGCGCCAGAGCGAATTTTAAGTTCGAGAGGGTTCACGCTGGAAGCAGCAACCCGAATACGCACTTCACCCCTTGCCGGGGTGGGATCAGGGAGATCTGCTGTTTCAAAAACATCATAGCCGCCGAATTGGTTGATGACGATTGCTTGCATACTATGCTCTTATTCTGGTTTGGTGGTCGACTTGGATCTGACTAAACTCTAGCAGGATTTCACTCAGGTTGGGTGTATTTGTGTTGCTGACGATTTTCAATATTGTACTGCCGGTCTTTCTAATCGCTGCTTGCGGTGCCGTTTATGCCTACTGGTTTCGCCCGGATTTAGGCTGGATCAACCGCTTAAATATGGATGTTTTTATCCCGGCACTGATTTTCTCGGTGATGTCGGGCAGCCACTTTGTGCCTGGTGACTATCTGCATCTTGCGCTGGGTGCTGCAGGTGTCGCGCTGGGTTCTGGTTTGTTAGCTTGGCCGCTCGCGCGTTGGCTAAAGGTGGAGAAGCAAACTTTTTTGCCCCCAATGATGTTCAATAACACAGGGAATATGGGCATTCCTTTATTGGTGCTTGCTTTTGGGCAGGGCGCTTTGCCTTCCGCTATCACTGTGTTTGTGACAGTGACGTTGATCCATTTTACTTTGGGACTTTATCTGCTTGATCGCAAAATGCGTTTAACAGCACTACTGCGAGTTCCGATTGTTCATGCAACGGTCGCAGGTCTGACTTTCAGTCACTTCGGCTGGCAGTTGCCTGGCGCGATACATCTGCCGATTGAGATGCTGGGGCAGATCTCAATTCCTTTGATGCTATTCGCCTTGGGCGTGCGTCTGCTGGATGTCACGCTGACAGGTGTTCGTATTGGGCTTTGGGGTGCGATTGCTTGCCCGGTGACCGGGTTGATCATGGCATATCTTTTGGCGCCTTTTTTACATCTGGCTGAGCCCCAATGGGGTGTGCTTTTAGTCTTTGCAGCCCTGCCACCAGCGGTACTGAATTTTATGTTGGCGGAGAAGTATCAACAGGAGCCACACCTGGTAGCTTCTATCGTGTTATTGGGAAATCTAGCCAGCCTCGTGTTTATTCCGTTAGCACTGTGGCTGGCTTTGTGATCAACGCGACAAGGAGCGCAGGCGTCGCTCAGCTTCCTGTTGCAATTGGCGACGAGACTCTCTTTCGGCTTCTCTGGTGCGTGCCTCAATTGCTTCGCGTGCTGCCCGAGCGGCGGCATCGGCTTCTTGTTGCAGGCGTTCAGCCTCTGCACGAGCCACTGCACTGAGCTGATCTTGAAGCGCCCGTGTGACAGAGCGAGTATCTGGACGACAGGCAATTTGCGGCGGGGTTTGTGCCAGGTTGCCAGTACACTCTACGGGCCAACGCAGGCTTGCTAAGGTGTCGCTGACCGGGCAGGCATGCTGGTCTGCATCTTGGGAAAACTGGATGCCCAGGTTGTAGAGGAAGTCGGAAGTCAGCAGGTGATACCAGCCCTGGCCGGAGGTTTCAAAGCCGGGAATGGCAATGCGTAGCTCAGTGTTGTTCAGACGCCCCTGGCTGAGTCGAAGATTGGCATGCAGGCGCGTGAAGGGTGTGTCTGGCCCCCACTGGGCTTGACTGCTACGGTCATCTAAGCGCGCGGCCGCCACGCACACCTGCTCACTGATGTTGATGCCGGTCAGTGCGCCATCACGGATTTCAAAGCGCCCTTGCCCTTCTGACTGGGCTTTCCATTGTGACAGGCGTGAGCCGAATGCGGTGAGATCCAGCTCGAGGTTCGCTTCACCCCTTATCGGCAGGTTGGCCTGCTCCAGGTCGGCTAGCAGGGGGCTGAGCTGTACGCCATTGAGGCGGGTTTCCCAGTTGATTTCAGCAGGATAAGAGCGAACATCCACTCGGCCCTGATTGCTGAGGCTGCCTTGGTAAAGGTTGAGATTGGCTTCGCTGACTTTGATCAGACCATTATCTGCAGTCATGTTGATCGCGATATCGGTCAGTTGCAGGTTACGAAGGATCAGCTCACTCAGACCAAAAGAAAAATCCAGATTGAGCTCACGTAACAGCGCCACCGGCAGAAGTTCCGGGTCTTCGTCACTGCCAGGGCTGGAGGCGACGGTTTCCTCTGCTTCAGACGGCGGGGGAAGGTAGCGATCCGCATTGAGTCGATCACCCTGCAGGCTTACCCTCATTGCTGACTGGTCCAGCTTGACCAGAGCGCGCCCATTGAATTGAGTGTCATCCAAGCGAAGCCGGAGGTTGCTCAGTTCTAGCTGCTGCGGGTTGGCGGCGTAATCTAAGGATAATTGCAGTGAGCTTAAGCTGCTGGGGTCAGCTCTTTCTGGCAGCTCAACCGCGAGTAAGCCGAGTTGATTGGCCAGGGGGGATTCGAGCGTCAGTTGACCCCGCAAGGCCGGTGTGCTGAGTAGCTGCCGGGCTTCAATTTTTAATTGAAAGCGGGTTTGATCAAAACGTCCTTCCAGAGGGGCGCTGGCATACTCGTCTTGCATTTGAGCACGCAGGCCGCCAGTAATCTCCAATGTTGCTGGACGGGTGAGCAGCTCTGGGTAGTCAACCACCAGCTGCAGCAGCAATTGATCCAGGCGGTAATCTTCCGCTGCTAGATTCAACTGAATGCGACTTTTTAGCGAGAGATCCAAATCCATTTGTGGCTCACTGAGTGAAAGTCTGGCGCCCAGCTCAAGCGCAAAAGGCTGGGTCAGACTGAACCCATCAACGAGCAGATTGACATCGGAAAGTTGGATAGACTGCTGATTGGGTGTGTCGATCAGGCGTACTCGGGCATTGATCAACGCGATCCGTTCAACCGCCAGGTCAAGTGAGTTTTTCGCCTCACTGGACGCCGGGGCAGAGGAGGCAGGCTCAGGCGTTTGAGCGGTTTCGTTGCTGAGATTATGCAGCAGGCGATCCCAGTTGCTTTCATCCGTGGTGCGTTGGTGCCAGAAAATATCAGGGGAGTCCAGAGTGACGCGGTTGATGCGAATTTCCTGGCGGATCAAAGGCAGCAAAGCAACCCCAGCAGCGGCCTGCTTGATGCTCACCAGAGGGTCTTGGTGGGTAGTGCCTGGCGAGTTTTCGTAAAGGCTGA
>SKHR01000254.1 GCA_007116865.1 Marinospirillum sp.
CAGCCAGAGGGTGGGTCACATAGGGTTCGCCAGAGCTGCGTTTTTGCCCATCATGGGCCTGCTCAGCGTAGAAATAGGCACGACGAACCTGCTGAATTTCATCAGCAGGCAAATAACCACGCAAACGGTCGCAAAGGTCTTCGATGGTATTCATTGCCCACCCCCGACAGTGCGGATCTCAGGCGCAGGCAGGCAACACACCATAGGGATCAGTATTCCGGCTGAGGATATTCTTCCTGAGGCTCGACAGCACGAACCTCCGGCTCATCCAGAACGGAAGCGTTCGTCAGCCCCTCGGCAATTTCACGCAAAGCAACAACGGTTGCCTTGTCATTTTCCCATGCCAGATGAGGGTCTTTGCCACCCAGGGTCAGCTGACGCGCACGGCGCGAGGCCACCATCACCAGCTCAAAACGGTTATCAACGTTATCCAAACAATCTTCTACAGTGACGCGTGCCATAGGAAGCGGTACCTGACTTAGAGTTACGAATAAAACACGACCTCACATTGTAGCTGAGCTTGCCGTGGATCAACAAGGGGATTCAGCGCAACAATGCGCCCAATAATTCTGCCTGCACCACGGCCTGACGCGGATGAACCAGACGCTGTGCGGTCACGATCGCCTCCATCTGCACCAAAGCCAGCTCAAAACGATCATTGATCACCAGATAGTCATACTCTGCATGATGGCTCATTTCACTGACCGCCTGCTGCATGCGCCCTGCGATCACCGTTTCACTATCCTGTCCCCGCCCGCTCAGACGCGCCTGCAAAGCCTCTCGTGAGGGTGGCAGAATAAAAATGCCAATCGCTGTTGGCCAGCACTCACGAACCTGGCGCGCACCCTGCCAGTCAATTTCCAGAATCACATCCTGCCCCGCCTGCAAGCGTGACTCAACCGCCTGACGTGAAGTGCCATAACGATTACCAAACACCTCCGCCTGCTCCAGAAACTCACCCTTGGCATCCAGATCGGCAAATACCTCGGGGGTGACAAAATGATAGTTCACGCCATCCTGCTCACCGGGGCGCTGGGCGCGTGTGGTATGCGAAACCGACACTTCCAGCTGAGCCACGCGTTGCAACAAAGCCGCCACCAGACTGGTTTTGCCCGCCCCTGAAGGCGCAGAAATAATGTAAAGCTGGCCAACTGCCTGCATAAAAGGCTCCTCGTTAACGCCCAAAATCGTTCAATTGTATGCCAAAGCGACGGCAATAGAGCGGCAACTGCACACTGGTCACCAACAAATAAAACACCAGGCTAGCCCAAAACCAGTTGGTTTCAAAAAGCCACAGATCAAACACCACCCCCTGACCCCAGAAACGCGCCCCCACCACAAGCAACATTGCCAGAGTGACCAGGCTGTCCGCGACAACCAGACGCTTGATTTCACTGCCCACCCAGCGCGGATAGGCCAGCCAAAAAGCCGCGGTATAAATTACCCCAATTAAAACCAACAACCAGCCTGCATTGCTCATCAATTCAACTCAACCTTCATCTGTCAAAACCGCTAAAATGCTAACAGGAAACGCCCCGCAAACCCAGACAGGAGGATTTATGTGGCAGCAGGTTCAAATCTTACTCAAACCCCGTCGCCGAGGTTTCCACCTGATCACAGAAGAGGTGGAACGCCAACTGCCTCAGCTGCAACACTTTCAGATCGGCCTGTGTCACCTGTTGCTGCAACACACCTCCGCCAGCCTCAGCCTCAATGAAAACGCCGACCCCAGTGTGCGGCAGGATTTTGAAAGCTATTTCAATCGCAGTATTGCTGAAAACCAGTCCTGGATGCGCCACACCTGTGAAGGCAGTGATGACCTGCCCGCACACATCAAAAGCAGCCTGCTGGGATGCAGCCTCACCCTGCCCATCACTCAAGGACGCCTGAACCTCGGCACCTGGCAGGGCATCTACCTCGGCGAGCACCGCAACCATGGCGGCGCCAGACAACTCATCGCCACGCTCAACGGGCAGGTGGCTGAGCGCTGATTCGCCTGCTACTCCAGATTCTGGATCTGTTCGCGCATCTGTTCGATCAGCACTTTCAGTTCAACCGAGATCTGTGTCAGTGCCAGACTGATGGATTTGGAGCCCAGGGTGTTAGCTTCGCGGTTCATTTCCTGCATTAAAAAATCCAGGCGGCGACCGATGGGGCCTTTGCTGCCGAGTGCTCGGCGGACTTCTTTGATGTGGGCCGCAAGGCGATCCAGCTCTTCGGCCACGTCCTGCTTTTGCGCAAGCACAGCGATTTCCTGCTCCAGTCTTTCAGGGCTGATCTCAACACCGAGTCGTGCGGCTTTTTCTCTGAGCTGGTTTTGCCAGATCGCCAGGGTATTGGGCAGGTCAGCCTGCGCCAACCCCAACTGAGTGGTCATTTGCTGTAACCGCTCTTCAATCAAAGCCTGCAAGGCCTCACCTTCACGCAGACGGGCAGCTTGCAGTTCGGCCAGCGTTTCACTGAATAAATCCAGCGCTGTCTGGCGCAGCTCGGCTTCATCCAGTTCCGGTGTCTGAATCACACCCTGCCACTGCAGTAGTTGCAAGGGATTCAGGTGCCCAGAGCGATTCAACTGTGACTGCACCTGTTCAACCGCTTGAATGACCTGATCAAGGCGCGCCTGATTGATGTTCAGTGGCAAATCCGTGGTTTCGGCTGGGTAGAATCGTAGCGTCACATCCAGCTTGCCGCGGCTCAGCGCCTGCCTCAGTTGATTGCGCAACGCTGGCTCCAGATCTTTCAGGGTTTCAGGCAGCCGGAACGAGGGCTCCAGATAACGCTGATTGACGGATCGCAACTCCCAGCTGAGGCTTCCCCAGGACTGGTGGGTTTCTTTACGGGCAAAGGCCGTCATGCTTGCGGTCATTCATCTCTCCAAGGCGGTCTGAAATCTGTCATTGGGGTGTGTATAATGCCGCCTCAAATTCAATTTGTCAGGAAAGTCTATGCGTCCCAGCGGCAGAAGTTTTGATCAAAAACGTGAAGTTTCCATCCAGCGCCATTTTACTCGTCACGCCGAAGGTTCGGTACTGGTGAGTTTTGGTCAGACGCAGGTGATTTGCACCGCCAGCATTGAAAAGGGCGTACCACGCTGGCTGAAGGGCAAAGGAGAAGGCTGGGTCACGGCAGAATATGGCATGCTGCCTCGCGCCACCCACACACGCAACAGCCGTGAAGCCAGTCGCGGCAAACAGGGTGGCCGCACCCTGGAAATTCAGCGTTTGATCGGGCGTTCTTTGCGGGCCGTGGTCGATCTTAAACGTCTGGGAGAGCACACCATCACCCTGGACTGCGACGTCATTCAGGCGGACGGCGGCACCCGCACCGCGTCGATCACCGGCGCCTGCGTCGCTTTGGTTGATGCACTGCGCAGTCTGCAATTGAATAAAGCGCTCAAGGAAGACCCTTTTATTCAGTACCTTGCTTCCGTTTCAGTGGGGATTTATCAGGGTCAGCCGGTGCTGGATCTGGACTACATTGAAGACGCAGGCTGTGAAACCGACATGAACGTGGTGATGACAGAATCTGGACGTTTGATTGAGGTTCAGGGCACCGCTGAAGGCCAGCCCTTCTCACGTGAGGAGATGCAACAGATGATGGATCTGGCGGAAAAAGGCTGCCAGGAGCTGATTGCTTTGCAAAAAGAGGTACTTTCCAGCCTTTAACCACAAGGCTGGATTAAATCTCGTACTCCACATAAACCGGGGCATGATCCGAGAACTCGACACTCGGATCAATCCAGGCCTTCTTGATACTGCGCTGCAAGTTGGGCCCCACCACCTGATAATCCAGGCGCCAGCCTTCTTGCCGCGCCCGTGGGCGCTGGCTATCTGGCCAGAAGGTGAACTGATCGGTTTCCCGGTTCGCTTCACGAAACGCATCGATATAACCCAGCGGCCCCATGACCTGATCCATCCAGGCACGCTCTTCGGGGCGAAAACCAATGCTTAGCTGATTGTCCTGCCAGTTGGCCAGATCAATGGTTTTGTGGGCAATATTCCACGAGCCGCAGATGATGTACTCCCGACGCTTGCGCCGCAGCTTGGTCAGATAATCAAGAAACTGTTCCATGAACAGCTTTTTTTCTGCCGGGTTTTCACCGTTGGGCATTAAAAAGCTGGCCACACTGACCTTGTCAAAATCCACCTGCATGAAGCGACCATCACGATCAGCCAGCTCAAAACCCAGACCGGTCATCACCGCCTTGGGCATCTGCCGACAATAGACACCGGTGCCAGAAAAATCATCCTGCTCCGCATCAAAAAAGAAGCCTTCCCA
This sequence comes from Marinospirillum sp., assembly GCA_007116865.1. Taxonomy (GTDB): domain Bacteria; phylum Pseudomonadota; class Gammaproteobacteria; order Pseudomonadales; family Halomonadaceae; genus Marinospirillum. The sequence continues at coordinate 4,279 of SKHR01000254.1, forward strand.
GCCATCGGGACGTTCAATCGCATCCCCCAACTGCCAGGTCTTACAGCGCACATCCTGCACACAGACGACATCCGCATCCTGCGCCTGGAGCCAATCAAGAAACCCTCTCTCCACAGCTTGTTTGATACCGCCTAAATTCAGGCTGACAACTTTCATGCGTGAGAACTTCCCATTTCTGCGTGGTGACTGAAGATTAACCACGGTATGATACCTGAGGTTAATACTTTTGGGGAATGATTGTGCAGGACTATCAAAAAGACTTTATCGAATTTGCGATCCAGCAACAGGTGTTGCGCTTTGGTGAGTTTCACCTTAAATCAGGTCGA
>SKHR01000006.1 GCA_007116865.1 Marinospirillum sp.
ATCTATAACCTTGGATTGGATCGTAATGCAGCCAACTTTGCTGCCTTAACGCCGATTTCTTTTTTACAGCGCTCCGCTACTGTGTTTCCAAATCGAGTGGCTCAGGTTCACTTTGATCAAAAGAAAACCTGGAAGGAAACCTACCAGCGCTGTGTGCGTTTGGCATCTGCATTGAAAAAAGCAGGGATACGTGAAGGCGATACCGTATCGTTTATTTCACCAAATATTTATGCGCTGTTTGAGGCTCATTTTGGTGTGCCCATGAGTGGTGGGGTACTGAATGCCATCAATACCCGATTAGATTCTGAAGCGATTTCTTTTATTTTGCAGCATGCTGAAACGCGTATTTTGTTTGTTGATCGCGAGTTTTCTGAAGTGGCATCCACAGCGGTTAAAATGCTGGGTGCTCAGCGTCCAAAAATCATTGATATTGATGATGCCTACTATGAAGGCGGCAGTCTGATCGGTGAAATGGACTATGAGGCTTTCCTGGAAACCGGTGATGAGCAGGATGAATACTCAATGCCTGCGGACGAGTGGAATGCCATTGCACTCAACTACACCTCAGGAACAACCGGCAACCCCAAAGGGGTGGTTTATCATCACCGGGGCGCTTACCTGAATGCCCTGTCTAATATTGTTTCCTGGAACATGGGGGAGCATCCCGTTTATCTGTGGACCTTGCCGATGTTTCATTGCAATGGCTGGTGTTTTCCTTGGTCGATTGCAGCTTCGGCGGGCACCAGCGTGAGCCTGCGCCATGTGCGCCCTGAGTTGATTTATGATGCGATCAAAACCAGTCAGGTCAATCACTTCTGTGGTGCGCCGATTGTTTTGAACATGCTGAATAATGCCGATGATTCGCTCAAAGCTGGCATCAACCATCAAGTGAAGGTGATGACCGCTGGTGCAGCGCCACCTGCCTCGGTGATTGAAGGCATGGAAGGCATGGGCTTTAGCGTAACCCATGTGTATGGCCTGACTGAAACCTACGGTCCTTGTGTGGTCTGTGCCTGGCACGAGGAGTGGGATGACAAGAGCCTGACAGATCGTGCACGCCTTAAAGCGCGTCAAGGGGTTAAAGCGCCCATGCAGGAAGGTCTGATGGTTGCCAATCCGCAAACACTGGAGCCGGTGCCTCAGGATGGTAAAACCCTGGGCGAGATTTTTATGCGTGGCAACCTGGTGATGAAGGGCTATTTGAAAAATCCACGGGCGACCGAAGAGGCTTTCCACGGTGACTGGTTCCATTCGGGTGACCTGGCTGTCTGGCATGCAGATGGTTATGTGGAAATCAAAGATCGCAGCAAGGATGTGATTATTTCTGGCGGTGAAAATATTTCGTCGATTGAGGTGGAGGACGCGCTGTATCGTCACCCGGCTGTTGCTGAAGCGGCGGTGGTTGCACGCCCTGACGAGAAGTGGGGCGAAACCCCTTGTGCCTTCGTGACCCTGAAACCAGGTAAAGAAGTGACAGAAGAGGAAATCATTGAGTTTTGCCGCAACAACATGGCGAAATTCAAAGTACCGAAAACAGTCGTTTTCTGTGATCTGCCTAAAACCTCTACGGGCAAAATTCAAAAGTTTGTCTTGCGTGATGAAGTCAAAAAGCTTTGATGAATCCGGCGTCGGGCCTGCGTGATTGCAGCCTGCGCTGGCCTCTTGCCCCAAGCCAGTGCATGCACTGGCTTTTTTATGTCAATGTCTTTATATTAATACAAACGTTTGAATTGAACCTATGTGCGTTTTGATTGACTATACTGTCTAGAGCAAGAGGCAGTTTAATAACAACAATTTGGCGAGGGAGTCTCTTATGACAGACTTGGATATGAGCCGCTACCAATCTGTTTTACAAATCTTTGACGAATCCTGTCAAAAATTTTCTGATCGACCTGCATTTAGTTGCATGGGGCAGACGCTGACCTATGGTCAGCTGGAAGAAAAAAGTCGGCATTTTGCGGCTTACCTGCAAAATCAAACGGATTTGAAACCCGGTGACCGAATTGCTATTCAGCTGCCGAATACCCTGATGTTTCCCATCGCTGTCTTCGGGGCTTTGCGGGCTGGCATGATTGTGGTCAACACCAACCCACTCTATTCGGAGCGGGAAATGGAACACCAGTTCAATGATTCAGGTGCGCGGGCTATCGTGGTGTTGGCTAATATGGCGCACAGTGTTGAGCGGGTGTTACCCCATACCCACTTAAAACATATCATTGTGACCGAGCTGGGAGACTTGCATCCTCCCTTGAAGCGTTTTCTGATCAACTCGGTGGTGCGTTATGTGAAGAAAATGGTGCCTGCTTACCATTTGCCTCATGCGGTTTCCTTGCGTAAGGCGCTATATTTGGGGCGTAAAGGGCACTGGCTGCCTCATCAGGCTCAGTTGGATGATTTGGCGGTTTTACAGTACACCGGCGGCACAACCGGTATCGCCAAGGGGGCCATGCTGACCCATCGCAACCTGGTAGCCAACATGGTTCAGGCGCGGGCAGTGATTGGCAAGGTGCTGAAAGATGGCGGGGAAAGTGTGATCGCGCCTCTGCCCATGTACCACATTTACACCTTTACCGTGAATTGCATGGTGTTGATGGAACTGGGCAACCACTCGGTGTTAATTACCAATCCGCGTGATCTGCCAGCCTTTGTTAAAGAGCTGCAAAAAAATGAGTTCACGGGGTTTGTGGGTCTGAATACCCTGTTTGTGGCCCTGTGCAATCGTGAAGATTTTCGTGCGCTGGATTTTTCCAAGCTTAAACTCACCACTTCCGGTGGCATGGCCCTGACCAAAGCAGCGGCAGAGCGCTGGAAAGAAGTCACTGGTTGCGACATTCTCGAAGGCTATGGGCTGACGGAAACCTCGCCGGTCGCCACACTGAATCCGCCGGATGCCATTCAACTCGGTAGCATCGGCTTACCCGTATTGGATACGGAGCTGAAGGTGATCGATGAGGAAGGCAATACCCTGCCTCAAGGTGAAGCGGGTGAGCTGTGTATCAAAGGCCCCCAGGTGATGAAGGGCTATTGGCAGCGACCTGAGGAAACCGCCAAATCTCTTTCAGCCGATGGCTGGTTTCGTACCGGTGATGTGGCAGTGATTCAAGACGATGGTTATGTCCGTATCGTCGATCGTAAAAAAGACATGATCAACGTCTCAGGGTTTAACGTCTATCCGAATGAGATTGAAGATGTGGTGGCGGCCCATCCGGATGTACTCGAAGTCGCGGCGGTTGGCGTGGAAGACGAGAAAAGTGGCGAGGCCGTCAAGGTGTTTGTTGTCTCTCGTAATGCGGAGCTGAAAACCAAAGACATCAAAGAATGGTGTAAAGAGCGTCTGACAGGTTATAAAATACCGCGTTATGTTGAGTTTCGTTCAGAACTGCCTAAAACCAATGTGGGTAAGGTGTTAAGACGCGAACTCAGAGATGAGGCCAAACAATCCTGAGGTGAGATGTTCACTCAAGCGCAACTCAAGGCCAGGCAAGATGCCTGGCCTTCGCTTATCTACCCTGACCTTCCGGTGTGTGAGCATCGGGCCGAGCTGCTGGATGCGATCAAAAACCATCAGGTTGTGGTGGTGGCTGGTGAAACCGGCTCGGGAAAAACCACTCAGTTGCCCAAGCTCTGTTTGGAGGCGGGTCTGGGGCTGAGCGGCCTGATCGGTCATACTCAGCCACGCCGTTTAGCGGCTCGTACAGTGGCCGTTCGTTTGGCTGAAGAACTGCAAGTCAAGCTGGGTGAGCAGGTGGGTTATCAGGTCCGTTTTCAGGATCAGACCAGTGAGCAGTCCCTGATCAAACTCATGACCGACGGGATTTTGCTGGCCGAAACCCGCAAGGACCCGCTGCTCAAGCGTTATCAGGCCATCATCATCGATGAGGCTCATGAGCGCAGCCTGAATATCGATTTTTTGCTGGGTTATCTAAAGCGTCTGCTGTCCAAGCGCCCGGACCTGAAGCTGATCATCACCTCGGCCACCATCGATGTGGCGCGTTTTTCACGCCATTTTGATGACTGTCCAGTGTTCGAAGTGTCGGGGCGTACCTACCCGGTGGAAACCTATTATCATCCTCTGGTCACTGACGATCCTGATAGTGCTGATCTGTCTTTGCAGGAAGGGGTGTTGTCCGCCCTGCTGCAAATCGAGCAACTGGAAAAAACCAAACACTGGCAGCATGGCCCGCGAGATGTACTGGTGTTTTTACCCGGCGAACGTGAAATTCGTGAGCTGGCCCACTGGCTGCGACGTCAACAAGGGGCCGGGCTGCTCAAGCACACGGACATTCTGCCGCTCTATGCACGCTTGCCAGCTGCCGAGCAGCAGCGGGTTTTTCAAGTACAACCGGGGCGCCGAGTGATCCTGTCCACCAACGTGGCAGAAACCTCTTTGACCGTGCCGGGGATACGTTATGTGATTGACAGCGGTTTGGCCAGAATCAGTCGCTATAGCCATCGCGGCGGTGTGCAGCGTTTACCGGTTGAACCGATTTCTCAGGCCAGTGCCAATCAGCGTGCGGGCCGCTGCGGACGCCTGGCCCCCGGTGCTTGTTTTCGCCTCTATGCCGAGGAGGATTTTTTAGGGCGGCCTGA
>SKHR01000132.1 GCA_007116865.1 Marinospirillum sp.
ATCTAAGGACATATAATATGTCCTGACAGAGTCATTCTCATAACCGTCGAGGGGCTGTCCAACGCTTTGGCCTGATGCCGCCACTCCCCTTGCCTGAAACCACCCTGCTTGAAGCCAGCCACTACTTTTGGCACTTCGCAGAAAAGAACGACTGGACGCACACTGGAAACTTCGGTAGAAGGCTGGAGGAAGCGAGTAATCAAAGCAACGACTGATCGCCAAATGATTAGCTATCACCTGACTGGCTCGGTTTCTGCTGTGATCTGGCGCTGATCATCGATCTTAAAATCAAAGAAAACATGTAAACCCCAGCGGCAATAAGAACGATCACTGCTCCGCTTGGGAGATCCATTTCATACGATACGACCAGTCCCGCGAAGATCGTGGCAGACGCAATCAGTGTTGACAGAATCAATAGCCGACCAAGCGTCATCACAAATATCATCCCGGTTGCGGCTGGCAGTGTGAGCAATGCCATGACCAAAATCAAACCGACGGAATGCACCAGAATCACGGTTGCCAAGGCAATCATGACCAACAGGCCCAGATATAATGACCTTGTCCTAATACCGCGAAGACGAGCAAACTCTTCGTCTGCCAAGGTTGCCATTAAAGGCCGATAAACCAGCGCCAGAAGCGTTAACATTAACAGATTGAGCAGCACCATCATTACCACCTGATCCCGGCCCACCAAGAGCAGGTTACCTAGCAGGTAGCTCATCAAGTGCGTGCTGTAGCCTGGCGTTTTAGCAATCGCCAAAATACCAATTGCCATGCCCACAGCCCAAACCGCTCCGATCAGCATGTCCTCACGTTGTTGGTAGTGCATTTGTACCCAGCCGATCAAAAGGGCGGCTAAAATGGCTGCAACAAAGGCTCCAGCCAAGGGTGGGTACTCCAAATAATGAGCGACTCCCATGCCTCCCAGTACAGCATGAGCAATGCCCCCAGCCATAAAAGTGATCCTCTTGACCACTACAAGACTGCCCACCACACCACTGCTGATTGCCGCAACCAAACCAGCTAAAACCACCAGCTGTAAAAATTCGAAGTGCAAGAGTGCTTGAAAAAAATTCATTCAGCCCTCTGATCTGCATTTAGGTTCTGTATCGAATAAGGATAAGAGGCTTGCAGCGCACTCGCATCCAGATGATCAACCGGGTGCCAATGCAGGCTTCGATTCACGCAAGCTGCTTTATTGACATAGCGGCTCACAACACCGAGGTCATGCGATACCACAAGCATCGTCATTTGCCGATTCAACTCAGCCAGCAAATCAAAAATTTGCAGCTCAGAGGGGTTGTCAACATGTGCAGTGGGCTCGTCTAAAAGCAAGATATCCGGCTGGCTGGCAAGAGCTCTGGCAACAAGAACCCGCTGTTTTTGTCCACCCGACAACTGACTGACTGGGTGTTTTGATAAACCCTGCGTATCGGTCGCTTCCAGTGCCTGGCTGATCACATGCTTATCTTCTGGCGTTAGCCAGTAATTATGTGGCCCTTTGTTCAAACGCCCTTGAGCCACTAACTGGTGAACTGTGATCGGAAAGTCATGAACATGACTGGAAAACTGCGGCACATACCCTAAACGCGCCCTGGCTCTCTGAGGGCACAGACCCAACACTTCAACACTGCCCTGCTGGGGCTTAAGCAGCCCCAGCATTAACTTGAGCAGGGTTGTTTTTCCGCCCCCATTCGGCCCAATCAGTGCCACAAAATCACCCTGCATCACTGACATACTCACCGACTCAAGGATGACCGGACCCTGCGGATAGCTAAAGCGTAAATTCCGAATTTGGATGCAGGCGTCTGACATCAAAGCTTCTCCGCCAGAACCTCTGAAATCGCATACATATTTTCTATAAAGTCTTCTGCCAAGGGGTCCAAGTAGAGTATTTCCGCATTCAACGCATTGGCTACTGAGCGAGCAACCTCTTGACTGAATTGGCGTTGAACGAATACTACTCGCACTCCTTCAGACTGCCCTAAAGCAACCAACTCAGTTAACTGACGTGGCGAAGGCTCTTTGCCATCGCGCTCAATGGGTATTTGGCGTAGGTTAAATTCACGTGCCAAATAACCCCAAGCAGGATGAAAAACCATGAAGCTTCGGCCAGCAACATCACTCAGGGTTTGATGCATATCGGCTTGCAACTGGGCCAAGCGCTGCTGGTAAGCCTGATAGTTCTGATCAATTGCCTCGGCATGCTCAGGCAGTGCTTCGATCAGTGCATTACGCATGTTGGTGACCTGCTGACCAACCAGCGCTGGACTGACCCACACATGACGATCTCTACGCTCAGGAGGTGGCAATCGTTCTTCAGGAATCGCTGCCAAGTGGGTGGCCATTGGCTGGCGCTCAATACCCGCAACTGCATCAACAAACCACACGCCAGGGCTGGATTCCTGCATTCTTGGCAACCAGGTTTCTTCAAAAGGCACGCCAACACTAAAGTAAATCAGTGCCTGATTTAAACGTGCCATTTTTTGCGTGGTCGGCTCATAGATCGCTGGGCTTTGACCTGCTGGCACCATGACCTCAACGTCAATCCAGTCACCAGCCAGCGCTTCTACCCAGCCTTTTTGCGGTGAAATGCTCACAAAAACAGTTGGTTGCTCTCCATTATCACGCGCAAAAAGCAATCCAGAAAAAAGCACGACTGCGAACAAAAGCCCCAAATGCAACAAATTCTTATTCACGATTGACCTCTATATTGTTACGTTATAACATCCCTAAAACATTAACACCTTCTAATTTTCTGGACAATCTTATGCGCGATCACCGATTTTCTGTGCTCTTTTCCAAGGCGCTGCTCAGCGCTGCAGTTTTCGCAGCCACCTTGTCTCAAACTTCATCGGTGGTTGCTGACGAAAATCGCCTGGATACTCTGGTTGTGAATGCAGCAACTCGAACACTGCGACCAGCAGAAACATCGCCTTTCGCAACCGCACTGATCACGGAAGCAGAAATTCGCGCGATCGGTGCTGTGACCTTAAGAGACATCCTGATCCACAGCCCGAGTGTTTTTGCCAACCCAGGACTAGGTGACATTTCAATTCGAGGCGCAGGAGGCAATGGAACACTACTCCTGGTTGATGGGCGCAGGCTCGGTGGAGAGTCTGGAATGGGTTTTGAGATGAACCGCATTCCGGCATCATCAATTGAACGCATTGAAATCGTTAAAGGCCCCATGGGAGTACTTTATGGGTCAGATGCCATCGGCGGAGTGATCAACATTATCACCAAAAAACCGCAGGAAGGTTTTGAAGGCATGCTGGGAACCAGTGCCGGTGTCAGTACTTCCGGCGATGCCGAACGCTATCAACTGGAAGGCGATCTGCGCGGGCGCGAAGGTCGACTGGGTTACAGCGGCTGGTTCAGCTTGGTCAAGCAGGAAGAATATGCAGAGGGAGAGACCGCTAACCTGCTAGTTCCCCAAGGTCCTGGCAACCTGCTGCCGCCTTCTGGTCACAGCAACCCGAATGTCAGAAACTTGGAAGACCGTTATGAAGTAGAGGTCAGCTACCGCGAACCCACAGAACTGCTTAACCTGGGCGGCACGCTGGAATATCAAGCTTCGCCGGACTTGATGCTGGCTCTGGATGCCAGCTATCTTTTGGAAAAGCGGGATGGGCGTTTTATCGCCAACATGCATCCGTCCAACTATAACAATCCACAAGGCAGTCCTTTTCCTGTCCGCAACGTGCCTGTTGAAAACAGCTGGGAGAATGATCGCCTGGATCTGGCCATCAGAGCCGAATGGCAACCCAGAGACAACCTTGTCATCAACTGGCGTTCTTACCGCTCTTACTACGAAAAAGAAGAAGACATCACCAGCCTGATCTGGCAGGACATGGGCTATGCCTCCCAGGTAGACTCTGCCAGCGTTTCTGGAACCGGCAAGGTCACAGTGATCAACCATGAACTCCTCACTATTTTTACGCCTTCATCCGACCACCGCTACCTAGTCGGCGCCGAATACCGTAGCGAAGAACGTTCCGCCCCTTTTTTCAATCCTGAAAATCGTCAAGAAAGCGTCGAACATGACTTTACCGCCCTCTTTACGCAACACGAGTGGGAAACAACAGATCAGTGGACCCTAATTTATGGCCTGCGTTATGACCAGGCGTCCGATGCAAAAAATGCCGCCAGTGGCACTCTGGCCAGTAACTACCGGCTAAACGATGTCTGGCGTCTTCGCGGCAGCTACGCACGCGGTTACCAGACACCCAGTTTGCCGCAAACCTTTTTAAACCGTGAGACCCCTCAAGGGCGACTGATAGGCTCTGCCGTTGTAGATGCCGATCTCGGCAAAACCGCCTTTGATCTCAAACCCGAAACCAGCGACAACTTTGAGCTTGGGCTCAGCGGGCGCTGGAGTGACCTGCGTTTAGAGCTGGCGATCTTTCATAACCACATTGACGACCGAATAGACCGTATCAACGCAGGGGGCTATACCACCTTTCGCAATGCCAGCGAGGCCACCATTACCGGCCTGGAAGCTGAAGCGGCCTGGCGCATACAGCCCGACCTTAAGTTTCATGCTGCCTTCACCTACCTTGACAGCGAAAACAAGGATACGGGCAGGTCCCTGACTTATACCCCAGACCTTCAAGTCAACTTTGGGCTTGAGTGGCAAGCAAGTGATGTGCTCACCCTGAGACTCGATAACCAGTACATTGCCAAGCAATACATTGATGATCAGACTCAAGCGGATGCCTTTCATCTCACCCACCTGAGCGCCACTTACCTTCCAGTTCAACTGATGAATATGGAGTTTTACGGTGGTATTAAAAACCTGTTCGACCAAGACATAGACCCGTTACTTGGATCTGATCCAGGGCTACGCCTTCATCTTGGAGCGCGCTACTTCTTCTGAGTAGCGCTACATACCAGAGTTATGAACCAGCCACATGAAAATCTGCATGCTCATGACGCAACACACCACCACCTTGGCAGGCACTTTTCAGCTAAACACCTACCAATCTGGGAAGAATCATCGCCGTAAAGCTATTTTATAACCTTTGCGGGGCATGCAAGTAATCCAGAAAAGCAGGGGCAGAAAGTGGAGGTGCGTAATAAAACCCTTGCAGTAGATCGCAGCCCATGCTGGCTAGCAGGGCACCCTGTCGGTCCTCTTCAACACCCTCTGCCACTATTTGAAAACCATAGTTCTTTGCCAGTTGAATAACCGTTTCAACAAGTCTGCAGTCTTGTTCCTGATGCTCTATATCGACCACAAAAGCTCGGTCGATTTTCAATACAGAGATTGGCATTGATTTTAAATAGGCTAGGGATGAGTAACCCGTGCCAAAATCGTCAATCGCAATCGAAACGCCTACCTCAGCGAGCTGGCGCAACTGTGCTAAAGCTTCCTGCATGTTCTCCATCAGACCCGACTCCGTCACTTCAACCTCTAGGGAAGAAAACGGCAAGGATGCCCTTTCAAGGGTTTCCAGCCACTGTTTGGCAAAGTCAGGCTGCATTAACTGCTGGGCAGCAACGTTCACTGCTAAAACAAAATCTCCTCCAACTTGGCCTTGATGCCGCCATAATGCTAATTGCTCACAAGCTTTTTCTTGAACCCACCGGCCAATATCCAAGATCTGACCTGTTTTTTCTGCAATGGGGATAAAGTCAGCTGGAGAAACTCGTCCCAACGCTGCGCTTTGCCAGCGCAAAAGCACTTCAGCACCACGGCACTGCCAATCGATCGTGCTTATTTTGGGCTGAAAAACCAAGCTGAACTCTTCCTTTTCTATCGCCTGATTCAAAGCCTCTTGCAGCGTTAGCTTTTTTTCCAGCTCATGCTGAAGTTCTGGGGTATATTCTCTCCAAGCGTTCTGGGTTTCAGGAACAGCCAGTGCTGCCAGACGAACCAAGGTGTCTGCAGCACGCCCTTGACCGCTCGCGCTGACACCAATACGCACATTCAGCCGCAGGCTGAACTGTTGATAACTCAGTGGCTGACGAGCCGCTTCAAGTAAGCCACGCATTGCATCGATCAAATAAGCCTCCACTGACTCATGCGCTGAATCAACCCGGCGAATCAGCACCCATTCGTTACTTCCCCATACGCCTAAAAGATCACCAGCTTGCCGTAACGACCACGCACGGTCGCGCATGGCTAAAGTCAGCTGATCGGACACCTCAAGACCATGCAAACGAGCCATCTCATCAAGACCATCCAAGGCTAAAAAGCACACCAATATAGGAGCATTCATTTTTAAGCGCTCATTGAGGTGTTCAAGCAAGCCGACACGATTGGGCAGCCCGGTCAAAGGATCTTCAACGGCCATGCGTTTTAGTTCTGCGGTGCGCTCAGCCACCAGTACTTCTAACTCATCTGCCTTGATCACCTGCTGCTTTAAACGCAGGTGCTCACTTAAAATATTTTCAAGACGGCGCAGCACTTCCTGGTGATCAAAGGGTTTAGTTAAAAAGTCCCTCGCGCCCAGCTCCAAGGCACGGTAGCGTGTTGCCTGGTCCGTGTTAGCGGTCAAAACAATCACCGGAGGCAGCCCATCACCTAGCCGTTGTGCAAGCTGCTCCAGCAGGTCCAATCCATTGATGTAAGGCATGCGGATATCAAGAAAAATGAGATCAGGTCGCTTTCTTTCGACGCGTGCGATGACAGTCCGAGGGTCCGTTGTGCTTTCAATTTGTTCAAAACCCTCCTCTTCTAACAAGCTGGTCAGTAGCTCAACATTGACTGGATTATCATCGATGACCAACAGATCCGCTTGCAGGTTGTAGGCTAGATTTTTCTTCATGAGCGGGACCCCAGAAGGGTGTCAATCAGCTGCTTTAACTTTGAAAGCTCCAGCGGCTTATCCAAGGTATCAATAAAACCAGCAGCGGCAAGCTGCTTGCGGCAGCGACCCGTAGAAGAGGCACTGACCGCAACCACTGGAATCGAGCGTGTTAAAGCATGGCTGCCCAAGAGATGCTTGGCTTGGACTCCATTGATACCGGGCAAATCCAGATCCATCAGTATCAAGTCCGGTGGATTTGAAGCCGCCAGTTCAAGCGCCAACTCTGCCGTTGAAGCAATTTCGAGCTGGCACCCTGGATAGTCGTCAAAGAAAGACTGAAGCAACCGCTGACTTGCTGGGTTGTCCTCAACGTATAACACCTGATGTTTGGCTTGCTTGACAGAACCAGGCGGCAAGTGCTCAGTGAAATCCGCTGCTTGCGGCGAGGTCAGCGGCAAAGTAAACCAGAAGCAACTGCCTTGCCCGGCTTGACTTTGAACACCGATCTGACCTTGCATGATCTCCACCAACTGCCGGGTCAATGCCAGGCCGACCCCGGTTCCTTCAATATTCGAGTTTTCAGCACCGAGTCGATTGAACGGCTCAAACAGCTGCTGTTGCTGTTCATCGGTTAGGCCTACACCTGTATCCTCGACTTCTATTCGAAGACAGTCATCCTGCACCCGGCAACGAATCAACACGCGCCCCTGTTCTCGATTGTACTTGATTGCATTCGTGATCAAGTTGATCAGAATTTGCTTGCATCGAGTAAAGTCGGCCAAGACCCAATGATGGCAGTCATTCGACGTTTGTGGCTCTAGTGATACACCGTATTGCTCCGCAATCGGCTGCAGGGTTGTCATTGCATCGCTCAGGACTTCATCTATATTTAAGGGCTCGATTGATACTTGAACCCAACCCGCTTCAATTTTTGCAAGGTCAAGCACATCATTGATCAACGACAGTAAGTGCTGCCCACTTTTATAGATTTGTTGTACATGGCGTTGCTGCCGTTCTGTTAGCGGCGCTTTACCCGATTGAAGTAGCTGGGCAAAACCTAGAATGGCATTCATTGGCGTGCGCAATTCATGACTCATTGAGGACAGAAAATCACTCTTAGCTTTGCTGGCTTGCTCAGCCTGATCTTTCGCCTTGCATAATTGCTGATGAATGACTTCCCGCTCTTGAAGTTGGCGATACAAACGAATCAGCAGCACGCAAGTTGCGGTAAAAGGCTCCAGCCAGTCTGCCAAGTCTTCATGATAATCCTCGCTCGCATTGGCAATCGCATACATCCCAATGACCTCCCCCTGATCAATGATCGGCACCCCTAAATAGCGTTTTAAAACAGGATGCCCTGGGGGCAGGTGACTAGCTCGACTGGGAGAGTCCATTTGATTGTTCAGAATGCACTGACCTTTTGTAAACACTTGGCCGATCAAGGTCTCTGGATTACTCAGCAACATGTCGCCTTCAACCAGTTTTCGCATCAATTCTCGTGATTCATCGCTCCATGATAAGTCTGTGATCGCATGAATTTTTAGCGCTTTTTTCCCCTGCCACTGAAGTACCTCACCAATGAAGGCATAGTCACTGCCAGTCAGGTCTTTCAAGGCCTCCTTAAGGAAGGCCCAAAGCCGATCTTGAGAAATGAGTGCATGATAGTCGGTCATGCCCTGATGCAGCACTTCAAGAAGCCGCCTCTCTTTTCGCTCAGCCTCCTGGGCCGCCCTGACTTCAGACAGGTCAGAGAGAATACCAATAAACTGTCGTTGCTCTTCTTGTTCGGTGACACTGATTTCGCTGACCGCCAGGTGAATGGGTAAAAGCTCACAGGAGCGGCTCAGTGCATGGACTTCACGCCCCTTGCCAATGACCTTGTTAAGGCCAGTATTAAGGTAGCTATCTATGTATGCATCATGATTGACAGCCCACCGCTGTGGCATAATCATTTTGACATTCTGACCTAGAAGTTCCTGCTCTTTGTAGCCAAGAAAATTGAGCACAAAAGGGTTGACCTCTTGGATGAGGCCTTCTGAGTTGATTCGTACAATACCTGCAGCAGCCGACTCAACAATCGCAGCATATCTTGCTCTGGCAATACCAGCCTCTCGCTTTTCCTTAAGCAGTGCTCGGCGCTCAGTGTGCAAGCGAATCAACTCCTCAACCTGATGAGCGAGCAACCTTAAACGCCTGAGGTCCTGGTCGCTGAACGATCGTGGCTGACTATCCAGTAGGCATAGAGTCCCTAAATGCAAGCGTCCATCTATCGTCAGGGGTAAACCAGCGTAAAAACGAACTTTTTCAGGGCCTCCGACCAGTGGATTGGCTTGAAAGCGTGGATCATCGAGCGCATTTTCAATGATCAAAGCGTCAGCTTGATAGATAGCATGAGAGCAAAAAGAAATCTCACGGCTCGTTTGACAAATATCCACACCTTGAGTGGATTTAAACCACTGCCGATCATGATCAACCAGTGAAATAATAACCACAGGCACTTGAAACAGCTCCTGTGCCAGCGCTGTCAAACGATCAAAAGAAGCTTCACGTTCTGTATCCAGCAGACCAAGAGAATGCAAATGCGCCAATCGTTCGTCTTCATTTTCTGGATAGGGTATAGAGCTCATCAGTTATCATCCAAAACCAATTGATACATCATCTTCAGACATTGCCTATAAACTATTCCACTTCTTTAGGCCGCGTCTAGGTTACCCTTCAAAACATGCACCGAATTCGATTATTTAGCGGCTCAAACGCCGCCAAAGTGCTTCCAACGGCCCTTGAGAAAAGCGTTTTAACCACAGATGAGCCAAAACAAACAGGGTCAGCCAAGTCGCAAATATGACGAGCCACAGCTCTGGTCGACTCAAGGTGCCATATAAACCAAAGCCCCAGCCATAAAAGAGGCCTGTCATCAAAATGGACTGTGTTATATAGAGTGTAAAGGCCATACGGCCGACAGGAGCGAACCACATTAGCTTTGGGCGCCACGCACTTGCCATCAAAAAACGAATCCACAGCACATAACCCAAAACCAAAAGTGGTGTTGCCAGTTGATTCAAAAAAACACCCACCGCAATGGTGGATGTTTGCCAGTGCTGACTGTAGCTGTAGAAAAACCCGGCGCTGGCCAGAAGGATGCCAACAAAAACCAAACGGTAAGCCCATGCCTTAAACGACTCAGCGGGCGGCTGAGTCCAGAAATTCATTTGATACAGCCCCGCCCCCAAGAGCATCATCGCTAATGCACGAAGAAAGCTTGTCAAATAAAAGGTGTTCAAAATCAGTTTATCTGCTTCAGATTGATAAATATTTTCTTCACTGAACACATGGGACAACACGGCCCAGTACCCCCTTTGATAAGCACTGATTTCAACGGCCAGGTCATGATAAGAAGGGTTATACGAAGCCGCTTCATTGGCCACTAGACTGAAGTCGATCTCAATGAGCGAACCATGCAAGCGCGCATACGCATATAACACGACAGTCCATAAAAATCCCGAGACAATAAAAAGACCTTTCGGCGACAAACGCAGCAGTGGGTAGATCACCACCGCACACACAGCATAGAGATGTAAAATATCGCCCTGCCATAAAAAAAACAGATGCAATAAACCGAAACCCAAGAGCCACAAATAGCGCTTATAGTGTTTTTTAGCGGCCGAAACACCTTGAGACCGATGCTTTGAGATCAGCAGCATCATGCTGGAGCCAAACAACAAGGAAAACAGCCCCATCATTTTTTGATCAAAGAACACAAAAGTGATGAAGTGACTCAAATAGGTGCTGAGCTGATCAGAAAACATGACGCCAGGATTAAAATAGGCCGCCAGGGGGTTGGCAAAGACCAGAATATTCATCGGCAGCAAGCCAAAAACGGCCACTGCACGAATAACATCGAGATCATCTATACGCGCTTGATTCATAATGTCATCTTGCTCTAAAGGAATGCGAATTTATTGCTTGGAACCACAATCAGCCCGAGCCAATGCAACTCAAACTCTCAGGAATGATCGTCCCACTGGACTGCTCAATAAGAAACAGAAAACCAGCACTCCAATAGACCTTTGTTTGATCATTATTTTGTGTGATCAAAAATTGCACCTGCCAAACAGCGCCATAGTCTTCATCCTTCGCGGCACGGCTCGACACCCTCACGGTATTTCGTGCGTCATGATCATTCAGATCCGCTAAAAAGCCACTTAGGTAAGCGCCTAGGGTCTGATCTGTGGGGGATCTACCCGCATTTTGACAGTGATCGGAACCGTCAATTCGCAGGTCGGCATTCAGCAAAACCCGATAGATGATCTCTTTATCGCTCAGCAATCCCTCTTCCGAAAGCTCGAGTTGCACTGCTGATTGAGATGATTCAGTCGTCAGCGACTGACAACCAGGCAAAACCAGTCCAAACAACAAGCCACAAATCATTAACACGATTTTTTTCATTGAGCAGTTCCCTTGTCCGTTCCAGCACTCAATCGATCAATGAGCGCATTGATTGAATGCTACGACAATAAAGTGCCAGCACTCATAGAATCAACTTAAATATAGAAAGATAGACAGGAACGTTCACATCGGAACATGTTAACCGACAGCAAAAAGGATGAGCCTAGATTTAGCCTAGTCACTGATGAAAAGATTTTGGTACCGAAGGCCGGACTCGAACCGGCACACCCGTTAGGGCGGCGGATTTTGAATCCGCTGCGTCTACCAATTCCGCCACTTCGGCATTTTGAGGCAAGCAGGCAAGCTGCTCTGGTAGGTGCGGCTCATTATAGTGATCTTTCACCGCTCGTCAATGACCTTTGCGCCGAACTCAGGTAAAATACGCCGCCAATAATTGAACTTAGGATTATCCTCCTTCCATGCAGCGCAGCGACTTTTCTTTTGAGCTTCCCGATGAGTTGATTGCTCGTTACCCAACCAGCGAGCGCCGAGGCTCACGCCTGTTGGTGCTTGAAGGGGAGCAGATTCAACATCGCCAGTTTACCGACCTGCTGGACTATCTGCGCCCCGGCGACTTGATGGTATTCAATGATACACGGGTGATTCCTGCGCGGCTTTACGGCCACAAAACCAGTGGCGGCAAGGTGGAGGTACTGATTGAGCGCCCCCTGGATGAGCACCGCGCTTTAGCGCATATCCGCGCCAGCAAGTCACCCAAACCCGGCACCCGTTTGCTACTTGAAGGGCAGATTGAAGCAGAGTGCACCGGGCGTGAAGGTGCGTTGTTCTGCCTGACTTTCGACAGTGAACAGCCTTTGATGCAGCTTCTGGATCAGTATGGACACCTGCCGCTGCCCCCCTATATCGATCGTGCGGATGAGGCGACAGATAAGGAGCGTTACCAAACCGTTTACGCACAAAATCCCGGCGCTGTGGCGGCCCCCACGGCGGGACTGCATTTTGATACGGCTTTGCTGGATGAAATTCGTCAGCGCGGGGTGAACACCACCTTTGTGACCCTGCATGTTGGTGCAGGCACCTTCCAGCCAGTCAAGACAGATCGCTTGGATGAACATGTCATGCACAGCGAATGGCTGGATGTCAGTGAAACGGTGGCCGAGCAGGTGCACCAAACTCAGGCTCAGGGTGGGCGTGTGATCGCCGTCGGTACCACCAGTGTGCGTTGCCTGGAAACCGCCAGTCAAAACGGCGAAATTCAGGCCTACCAGGGAGAAACCAATATCTTTATTTACCCCGGCTATGAGTGGCGCTGCGTGGATATGCTGATCACCAACTTTCACCTGCCTGAATCCACTCTGCTGATGCTGGTCAGCAGTTTTGCCGGCCACCAGCCGATTTTGCGGGCCTACCAGGCCGCCGTAGCGGCGCGTTATCGCTTTTTCAGCTACGGGGATGCCATGCTGTTGTTTCGTGCCCCTTCGAATACTTCTTACTGAGTTTTTTCCATGCGTTCAGAATGTTTCATGCAGTTCGACCTCACTCACACCGATGGCAAGGCACGGCGCGGCCGCATCACCTTTCCGCGTGGCAGCATCGAAACACCAGCGTTCATGCCGGTGGGCACCTATGGCACGGTCAAGGGGATTTTGCCGCGTGATGTTGAAGCCCTGGGCGCTGAAATTGTGCTGGGCAATACGTTTCATCTGATGCTCAAACCCGGCACTGACGTGATCCAGGCCCACGGCGATCTGCATGACTTTATGCAGTGGCAGCGCCCCATTTTGACTGACTCGGGCGGATTTCAGGTTTTCTCGTTGGGCAAGCTGCGCAAGATCACTGAAGCGGGCGTGCATTTTCGCGCACCACATGATGGCGCCAAGGTGTTCATGGGGCCGGAAGAGTCAATGCTGGTACAGCGCCAGCTGGGTTCGGATATTGTGATGATTTTTGATGAGTGCACTCCCTATCCGGCCAGCTTTGCGGAGGCAGAAAAGTCGATGGAGCTTTCCTTGCGCTGGGCAAAACGCTCACGCGAGGCGCATGGCGACAGCCCCTCCGCCCTATTTGGCATCATCCAGGGCGGCATGTATCCAGAATTGCGTCAGCGCTCTCTGGAAGGTCTTGAAGCCATCGGATTTGATGGCATGGCCATCGGTGGCTTGTCCGTTGGTGAGCCCAAGGAAGAAATGCTCAACACGCTGAACTATCTGCCTGCGATGATGCCTGAGCACAAGCCGCGTTATCTGATGGGAGTGGGCAAACCCGAAGATCTGGTTGAAGCCGTCCGCCGTGGCGTGGATATGTTCGATTGTGTGATGCCAACCCGCAATGCACGCAACGGCCATTATTTCACCAGCGAAGGCGTGGTAAAAATTCGCAATGCCTGCCACAAAACGGATACCCGTCCGCTTGAGGAAGGCTGCGATTGCCATGCCTGCCAACACTTCTCTCGCAGCTACCTGCATCACCTGGATCGCAGCGGCGAAATGCTGGGGCCAATGCTAGGGACGATACATAATTTGCGTTACTATCAACGCCTGATGGCTGGTTTGCGTCAAGCGATTGAAGCAGGTAAATTGACCGATTTTGTGAAGGATTTTTATGCTCGCCGTGGGCAAGCGGTTCCCAGCTTGGGATAACCGAGAAGACCAACGGCTCAACCCGTTTTTTAAACCACTGATCTGAGGAGTTTTCAATGGAGTTTTTCATCGCTTCTGCCCACGCTGATGCCGGTGCGGCCAGTCCCATTTCCAGCATCATCATGCTGGTGGGTTTTGTGGCTATTTTTTACTTCTTGCTGATTCGCCCCCAGCAAAAGCGTGCTAAAGAGCACAAGAACCTGTTGTCTGAGCTGGCTAAAGGTGACGAAATTTCACTGGCAGGCGGTGTGCTCGGACGGATCACTAAGGTCACCGATGAGTTTCTGGTGCTTGAAATTGCCCAAAACGTCTCCATCAAGGTACAAAAGGCGGCCGTGACTGCAGTGCTTCCCAAGGGCACAATCAAAGCCGTTGACGCCGAATAAGCGTCTTTGATGAATCCACCTCCGCTCTTGGCGGAGGTCTTTTTTATGGCCGATTCAACCGGCTGACACTGACCCAGATGCAAGGTTGCCATGCTGAACCGTTACCCGCTGTGGAAAAATCTGCTGATTCTACTGGTGCTCGCCACTGGCCTGCTCTACGCCCTGCCCAACCTCTACCCCGAAGATCCGGCGGTTCAGATCAGTGGTAGTCGAGGTTCTGTCACACTCGGGGAGGATGAGCGTCAACTGGCTGAGTCAGCACTGCAGACAGCGAATATTGCTTATTTGTCCATTGAGCAGGAGGGTAACAGCCTGTTGATCCGGTTAACGGATGAAGGCCACCAGTTGCCTGCACGTGAGGCCATTCAACAAGCACTGGGCAATCAGTATGTGGTCGCGCTCAATCAAGCCGCCACCACACCAGACTGGCTGACCGCGCTGGGGGGTAAACGCATCAACCTTGGGCTGGATTTACGCGGTGGCGTTCATTTCCAAATGGAAGTGGATATGGAAGCAGCCGTCAACCAGCAGCTCGAAGTGACCGCCAGTGAGGTCAGAAGCACCCTGCGTCGCGAGCGTCTGCGTTTCCGCCAGGTGCAGGTGGAAGAAGGCAAGCTTTGGGTACGCATGGCCAGTGCCGAGGATCTTGAGCCAGCCCAGCGTCTGCTACGACCCAATCTCGACGAATACGAATTTGATCAGCGTGAGGCCGACAGCCTGCTGGTGCTGAGCCTGACCGAGCAAGCCATCCGAGAAATTGAAGACTACGCCGTTGACCAGAACATTATCACCCTGCGCAACCGGGTCAATGAACTGGGTGTGGCTGAGCCACTGGTTCAGCGCAGTGGCCGTAACCGGATCGTGGTCGAGTTGCCGGGCGTACAGGATACCGCCGCCGCCAAACGGGTACTGGGCGCCACAGCCAACCTGGAGTTTCGTCTCGAAGCCCGTCGCAATGCCGAGCCATTGGAAACCGAAGTCTTTGACTTCCGTGATCAACCCGGACGCACCGCCACCCTGGAGCGGGACATCATCACCACCGGTAACAACGTTGCCAACGCCAGTGTTGGTTTTGATGAGAACAACCGGCCACAGGTCAATATCCGTCTCAACGGCCAAGGGGGGCGCCTGATGAGCCAGGCGACCCGTCCCAATGTCGGTCGCAGCATGGCGGTGGTTTTCATCGAACACAAAACCGAGTCACGCTTTGAAACGATCGATGATGAACTGGTTGAAATCCGCGAACCCTATACTGAACGCGGCATTATTTCCCTTGCCACCATTCAGAGCGAACTGGGTGCCAGCTTTCGTATCACCGGCATCGGCAATATGCAGGAAGCCTCTGAGCTGGCCCTATTGCTGCGTGCCGGGGCACTGGCCGCACCGATTTACTTTGTTGAAGAACGCACCATCGGCCCCAGCCTGGGTCAGCGCAACATCGAGCGCGGGATCACCTCGATTCAAATCGGTCTGGCTTTAGTCGTGCTTTTCATGCTCGTCTGGTATCGGGTTTTTGGTATCTTTGCGACCGTGGCGCTGGCTTCTAACCTGACCCTGTTGACCGCTCTCTTGTCCGTACTGGGTGCCACCCTCACTCTGCCGGGCATGGCGGGGATCGTGCTCACCCTGGGCATGGCGGTGGATGCCAACGTGCTGATCAATGCGCGGATCAAGGAGGAAATCTACCACCGAGGCTTATCACCGCAGAATGCGATTCATGCCGGTTATGAAA
>SKHR01000080.1 GCA_007116865.1 Marinospirillum sp.
CTGCGGCGTGATCAACCCCGCCAGGTGGTAACGAACAATGCCTTGCTTGTCGATCAGAAAAGTCTCTGGCGCGCCATAGACGCCCAAATCAAACGCCAACGCACGAACGCCATCTGGCTCAAACAGGTTCATGACATAGGGATTGCCATGCCGATCCAGAAAACGAAACGCCTGGGGGCGAGTGTCCTTATAGTTCAGCCCGATGATCGGCACACCGGAGGCGGCAATTCGCAGGATCTGATCATGTTCCTGATAACAGGTCGGACACCAGCTGCCCCACACATTCAGCAGGAAAACTTCACCCAGCAGATCATCACGACTGACCTGCTGCTCGCGATTCTCCAGCAAGGGCAGGCTGAACTCCGGCATCGGCTTGTTCAGCAGTGCCGAAGCCCGTGCTGAGGGGTCCATGCTCAACCCCTTATAGAGAAACACAGAGATCACCGCAAAAATCACAAAAGGGATAAATAACAGCGCACGTTTCATTAGCAGAGTCTCCTAGGATTCCGCACTGGCGCGCGCGCCAGGCACTCGAATCCGATAACGCCGATCCGTGATCGCCCAGATCGCCCCTAAACTGGCAATGAAGGAACCCCACCAGATCCAGCGCACAAACGGCTTGTAGTGAATACGCATGGCCCAAGCATCGTCAGCCACTTTTTCACCCATCGCCACATAGATGTCCTTTAAAGGTCCCCACTTGATTGATACCTGGGTCATGGGCATGCCGCGAACCGGATAGAAGCGTTTTTCAGGCGTCAGGGTATTGACCAGGCGTCCCTGAGAATTATGGACTTCGACCACACCTCGCTCGGCAATAAAGTTAGGGCCTTCACGCTCGGTCAGTTCCGTCAAAGTGAAGTGATACCCCTTGACTTCCACCGTCTCACCCAGCGCCATGCGAACATCACGTTCTTCACCATAGTTGGACACCATGGTGACACCCAGCACGATCAAGGCGGCACCCACATGACCAAAGAACATGCCCCAGCGACTGCGGGTGATGCCCGCCCAGCCCCTGCGGGTTTGAGCAGCCGCCCACAGGTCTTTAATACTGGTCAGAGTCACCCAGATAAAGATGGTCAACCCCAAGGCGACCAGCAGACTCCAACGCCCATCATAAACCCAGGGCAGCAGGATAAAACCCAGCACCAGGGTGATAGCCGCAGCCAGCCAGACTTTTTTCTTGAGTTTGTCCCAGGCCATGGCTTTCCAGTCCGCCAAGGGGCCTAGCCCCATGAACACGCCGAGCAGCAGCATCTGCGGTACAAACAAGGCATTGAAGTAGGGAGGGCCGACAGAAATCTTGCCCAGGTCCAGCGCATCCATGATCAAGGGATAAACCGTACCCAACAAGACCGTGATCATGGCGACGACCAGCAGGATATTGTTCGCC
The DNA here is from genome assembly GCA_007116865.1 of Marinospirillum sp. Lineage (GTDB taxonomy): Bacteria > Pseudomonadota > Gammaproteobacteria > Pseudomonadales > Halomonadaceae > Marinospirillum. The sequence continues at coordinate 1,397 of SKHR01000080.1, forward strand.
AGCATAAAAGCATCACGCGAGAGCAGGGTGTAAGTCGCCTTGGCGCTCATGGTCGGCACGCGGATCGCATAAACCAGCAGTGAAACACCGATGGTGACCGCCAGCAACACCAACAGGAAGAAACCCCGCTCTGGATCATTGGCAAAGGCGTGCACCGAATTCAGTACCCCTGAACGAACCAGGAAAAAGCCCAGCAGACTTAAAGAAAAAGTGAAGATCGACAGCAGCACGGTCCAGCTTTTGAAAATGCCGCGCTTTTCGGTCACGGCCAGAGAGTGCATCAGTGCTGTACCTGTGAGCCAAGGCAGCAGGGAGGCATTCTCAACTGGATCCCAGAACCACCAGCCCCCCCAGCCAAGCTCGTAATAAGCCCACCAGGAGCCGATCGCAATACCGACCGTCAAAAACGCCCAAGCGGTTGTAGTCCAGGGGCGGCTCCAGCGCGCCCAGGCTGCATCCAGCTTACCGGTCCACAGAGCAGCCAGTGCAAAGGCAAAGGTCACTGCAAAGCCCACATACCCCATATAAAGCAGCGGGGGATGGAAAATCAGCCCCGGATCCTGCAGCATCGGGTTCAAATCGGCGCCATCAATCGGGATATTCGGCAAATAACGATCAAAGGGATTGGACGTCAGTATCACAAACAGCATCATACCGATACTGACAAAGCCCAGTACCGACAACACCCGCGCCAGCATTTCAGTTGGGAGGCCCCGCGATAGACTCACCGCAAAGGTCCAGCCAGCCAGAATCCACAACCACAAGAGCAAGGAGCCTTCGTGTGCCCCCCACACCGCACTCATCTTGTAAAACCAAGGCAGTGCAGAGTTGGAGTTATTAGCGACATACACCACGCTAAAGTCATCGACCAGGAAGCTGACCGTCAACAAAACGAGGCTGACACTGAGCAGTGCAAACTGTGCCCAGGCGGCCGGTTGTGCGTAAGCCAGCCACAAGGGCTGACGCGTCACACTGCCCAGCATAGGGACCAGTGCCTGTACCACAGCCATGACCAGAGCCAGGATCAGCGCAAACTGCCCAAGCTCTGGATAAAAGAGTATATCCATCAAGAAAGCCCCGATTGCTTAGTACTGGTTTTGTGGTGCTTGATTACGAAAGGGTGAGTGGTCCGGCATCTGCCCGGCTGCCTCAAGCGCAGCGGCCACTTCTGGCGGCATATAGTTTTCATCATGGCGCGCTAAAACCTGACTGGCAACAATTTCGCCAGTCTCATTCAAGCGGCCCACGACCACTACGCCCTGCCCCTCACGGAACAGATCCGGCAGAATCTTATCGTAGTTGATCCAGATCTCAGCGTTGTAATCCGTTACTGCAAAACGCACATTCAGGCTGTCTGAATCACGCTGCACACTGCCATCGACGACCATGCCACCGGCACGGATTTCACGATCCAGTGGCGCCTCTCCCTGGACGATCTGAGTGGGTGCAAAAAACAGGTTGATGTTGGCGCTCAGTGCGTAAAGGGTCAGACCCACCGCAATCGCCAAGGCCGAGAGCATCAAACCAATCAAAGCGAGTTTTTTCTTTCTTTTAGGCGTCATTGTCTTCGATTACCTTAAGTATCACTAGCAGAAGCGGGCGTATTCTGGTTAGCCTGGCGTCGGTATTCGCGTTGCAACTGGTTACGTGTTGCCTTGAGTTTCAACCAAGGCAGCAACACATTGCCAATCAGGATCAACAAACCCAGTGCAAACGAACTCCACACGTAAAGCCCGTGGCCTCCCATCGCCAGAAAGTCGGACAAGTTATCAAAGCTCATAGTTCACTTTTTCTCCAGCGTTTCACGAACCCAACCGGACTTACGCTCACGCAGCAGCACTTCGGCGCGTGCGCGCAGCAGCACAGACCAACCCAGCAGCGCGTAAAAGCCCAGCACCATGATCAAAAGCGGCAGCCACATGGAAGCCGGCATGGCCGGTTTTTGGGTCAGCGTAAAGGTTGCCGGTTGATGCAGGGTATACCACCAATCCACCGAGTATTTGATGATCGGAATGTTAATCACCCCGACGATCGCCAGCAAGGCACAAGCCTTAGCTGCAACCTCTTGAGGTTTTAAGGCTTCTCTCAGGGCGATCAAGCCCAGATAAAGAAAAAATAAAATCAGCATAGAGGTGAGTCGGGCATCCCACATCCACCAGGTGCCCCAGGTAGGCACGCCCCAAATAGCACCAGTGGCTAAAGCCATAAAGGTCATGCCGGCACCGATCGGTGCCATGGACTGGGCCACCACATCCGCCATTTTCATTTTCCAGACCAGCAGCACGACTCCGGCAATGGCCATCATCACATAGATGGACTGCGCCAGAATCGCTGAGGGCACATGCAAATAGATGATTCTAAAGCTATTGCCCTGCTGATAGTCCATCGGCGCATACACCAAACCCCAGACCAGCCCCACGCTCAACAACACCAACGCCGAAATGGCAAACCAGGGCAACCAGCGCCCGGTGATCTGGTAAAACCACTTAGGAGAGCCCAATCGATGGTACAGGGTAGTCAGCCATTTCCACACGTTTGTTCACCTCAATCAAATCAAGCTTTTTAATTATCATTTATTCGCCAGAGACGGCAATTTTCAATCCTGCTGCAATGGCCCAGGGCGACAAGCTCAGTGCCAGTAAAACCAGCGCGCCCAGCAAAGCCAGATGAGCCCCAGGTGGGTTGCCCACAATCGCGGCCTGCATGGCACCCGTCCCAAAAATCAGGATCGGAATATACAGGGGCAGTACCAGCAAGGTCATTAACACGCCTGACTTGCCAACCCCCGCCGTCAATGCAGCCCCGATCGAACCAATCAAGCTCAGTGCCAGACTACCCAGGAGCAAGGACAACATCAGCACACCCTGCGCCTGCCAGGGCAGATAAAGCATGACCCCCAAAAAGGGTGATAAAAACACCAACGGCAAGCCGGATAACAACCAGTGAACGCCCACCTTCGCCAGCGCCAGGGGCGCGACCGGATAACCACTGACCAGGGTTTGCTCTAAAGAGCCATCCAGCAAATCCGGACGAAACAGCGCATCCAGGGACATCAATGTCGCCAGCAACGCAGCCACCCAAAGCACACCGGGCGCAACCGGTGCCAGAATCTCCTGCGTCGGTGAAATGCCAAGCGGAAACAACACCACCACCAGCGCAAAAAACACCAAGGGATTCAGCAGATCCCCACGACGCCGCACCTGCAATCGCCACTCTCGCAGCAAAGCCGCTTTAAAGACCGCAAAATCACCGGGTGGGTTCCCCTGTCCCTGCACCACTGCCTCAAAACGCGCGGGTGATTTCATCGGCCTTCCTCCACACTGGCCTGCAACACCAGCTTTTTCAAACCCGGCAGACCTTCCAGGGCATGATGGCTGATCAACACCACCGCACCTCCGGCACGGGTATGTGCCACCATCCGCTGCTCCAAAGCCGCCACCGCCGCCTTATCCAGCGCGGTAAAAGGTTCATCCAGCAGCCAAAAAGGCTTGTGAGTGATCAATAAACGCGCCAAGGCAACCCGGCGTTTTTGCCCAGCTGACAGCTGATGAGCCGGTTGATCCTCATAGCCCTGCAAACCCACCTGAGCCAGCGCCTGTTCTAACAAGGCTTCGTCAGTTTCACCTTCTTGTGCCGCATACCATGAGAGGTTTTCCAGCGTGGTGAGTTCCGGCTTGATGCCCGCCAAGTGCCCCAGGAATAAGGTTGCCTGATAGAACTCAGACCACTGATCCTCCAATGGCTCACCTTGCCACAAAAGGCGGCCTTCAACGGCCGGCAGCAAGCCAGCCAACACCCGCATCAAACTGGTTTTGCCCACACCATTAGGACCTTCAATCTGTAGCATATCGCCCGCAGACACAGAAAAACTCAAATCAGAAAACAGACGCCGTTCATCACGCTCGCAGGCCAGTTGTTCAACTTGAAGCCAGGCAGACGCCGCAGAAGGGGGTTCAAACATCAGGGATTGGCCTTATATGCAGCATTTCTTTTAGCTGCTCACTTTACTATGATCCTTTAACAACTGCCAGAGATGGCCGATAGGATAATGACTTAACTCAGCCCGGTATCCATCGGTAAAACAAGGACTCACCTTCTGCCATGCAAAGCCTCACTGCGAACCTTCAGGCGCGATTAGATCAAAGCCTGCTCAATATTCTCAGCCAGATGCGCGCCCTGCCCGCAGAGGGGCGCAGTGCTTTGCAACCAGGACAAACCAGTACGGCCCTGTTGCTCTCCACTCAAAGCAGCACAGGTGGTGGTTACTTATTGAATTTTCAGCTGACCAATGGCGAAACCCTGAGCCTGCGCTCAGAGCGACCACTCCAGGCGGGGATCACCCTGCAACTGCTGGCCCGTCAGGATGGGCGTTTTGATTTGCGTCCCGTGACTCAACCGCCACCAGCCCCTGCGCGAGCAGACACCACGGCCGCCTCCTCGACCCCGCGTCACGAAACCGCCCCCCTAACGAGCCCGAGTCAAACAGCGCCTTTGACCCCACCTGCCAGTCCAACGCCTTCAGCAGACTCCCGCCCTCCGGCCAGTCTGCAAACCCTGCTCGCACTGGCGGGTGAACAGTTGCGTCAGGCGCTGCCAAGACAAGCCCCTCTGATGGAGCCACTGCGTCAATTGACGACATTACTGCGTGCACAACCCGCTGGGCCTTTACAACCTCAAGCGAGCCCCGGCTCTCAGCCCGGTGGCGCAGTGCTTCAGGCGAATCCATCTGGCCCAGCCTCGCTCAGTCAGTTGATGCAGGCACTGGCACCCTTGTTACAGCAGGTGCCTCAGGGCAACCAGACACCCAGCGCCCAGCAATTACAGCAGTTCATTCCCTTCAGCGGCCTGCTGCTTGAAGCGCAGCTGGTTCGCTCACCCACCGCCAGTGGGATACAAAACGATCTGAAGTTTCTGTTGCAGCAAGCCAGCAGTCAATTGCGAGAAATGGCCAGCCGCCCCAGTGCCACGCTGCAGCAGGTACAAACCCAACAACAGGTCACCCAGAATGTGCAGGCGGCTTTGGCACGAATTCAAGTGTTACAACACACCAGCCTGCAATCCACCCAAGTCAGCCATGAACGTGGTTTGCCCGCCCAGGTCATACAGATGGATCTGCCTTACAGTGTTCGGGGTGATTGGTTTCAGGCACACCTGGAAATACGTCGCTGGCTGGAGGAACATGAAGAAGCGGAGGCACGAGAGGAGGCCTTGAGCAAAACCCGCGGCTGGGAGGTGCGCCTCAGTTTTGAGTTGCAACACTGGGGCAAACTCCATACTCATCTCAAGCTAAAGGACGAAAACCTCAAGGCCGACATCTGGGTTGAAACCCCCAGCCATCTGCCCAAGGTTGCAAAACAGGCCGAGATACTGGCCGCCCGCTTACGCCGCGTTGGTGCCGAAATCGAACGCGTTGAGTGTCACCCCGGCACACCGCCGGACCCATTAAAAAACCGTTTAAGCGGCATGATCGATACCAGGATTTAGCCCCATGACTTACTCGCACCAGCCGCTCTCTCACCCTCGCCGCGCACTGGCATTACAGTATGACGGGGTTGGCGCCCCCAGAGTGACCGCCAAGGGCCTGGCTGAAGTCGCCGACCGTATCATTGCCCTGGCCGAGGAACATGGTGTACCGCTGTATGAAGACCCACAGCTGGCAGCCGCTTTATCCCACCTGGAGCTGGGAGAAGAGATTCCGGAATTGCTCTATCTGGCGATTGCCGAAGTCCTGGCCTTTGTTTATGACCTGGATCAGCTGGAAGAGAAAAAACGCCGCGCAGGCATCAGTTGAGCGTGTAGCGCTCTTCACGCGCAGGCGGATTGCCCGCCTGGGCTTTGATTTCAGAGTGAATCAGGGTGATCAGTTCGGCCTCAACTCGGGCCAGACCACAGTTGTTGATCAGATCTTCGGTTGACGCACCCATCTCCACCAAACGTACCGCATAGGCGTAGGGAATACTGCCCGGATCTCGTTGCTCGATCTCGATCTGCTTTTCCATGGTTGAGCTCAGGCGTTTTTCGACCTGAACCAGACGCTGCCCGACACCCATAGCGCCTTTGCTCATGGCGTAGTTTTCCTGACGCAAAGCCTCCATGGCTTGCTGCTGCTCTTCCTGCCACTGATGCAGCTGCTGGCGCAGTGCACGAAGCTTCCAGCTCGATGCAACGGCCAGTAGCAGCGCGACCGTAGTCACACCTGCCAGAGTTGCTTCAATCAGTGTCAATCCCTGCATTAGATCGCTGCCAGCTCCGACCACTCGTCCTCAGACATCAATTTGCTCAATTCAACCAGAATGAGCAGCTCATTGTTCTTGTTGCAAACGCCCTGAATGAACTTGGCCGTTTCTTCATTGCCAACATTCGGTGCGGTTTCAATTTCTGACTGCTTCAGATAGACCACTTCGGCGACCGAGTCGACCAAAATACCCACGACCTGCTGTTCCGCCTCAATGATCATGATACGAGTTGCGTCAGTGACTTCTGCAGGCATCAAGCCAAAACGCTGACGTGTATCGATCACGGTGACCACATTGCCACGCAGGTTGATGATGCCGAGCACATAGTCCGGCGCACCAGGCACAGGCGCAATTTCAGTGTAACGAAGGACTTCCTGCACCATCATGACATTGATGCCATAGGTTTCTTCTGCCAGACGGAAAGTCACATACTGCAGAACCGGATCTGATGCACTATCGGCCGAAATTTTTTGTGGCGTAGACATAAATGCTATCCTTCATCGCTGATCAAGGGACACCTTTTTATAAGCTGCTATCCTAGTATACCTCTGGAGGAAAAGACAGCCTGAGGGGCCTAATTACTGGTCAATTTCTTTTAATGCGGCCAGATTGGCTGGCTCCATATCGCCATGACCTTCTTTCAGCAAACGGTCAAATTCTGTGGCGTCAATCAGGGCGCACATATGCTCAATCACGGTGCCAGCCAGCCATGGACGTTTGCCTAAGGAAGAGCGCCAGCGCACTTGATCCGGCTGCAAACGAATCGAGCGATCAACCTGGTTGCACGCCAAGCCCCAGTGACTTTCATGGATGCGAATCACCAGCTTATAGGGCTCATCATTCTTCTCAATCAATGCGGGTGGCAAAACCCACTGAGCGGTATCAACGATGCCAACATTGATACCGTTTGAACGCAGCATCCCGGCAAACCACTGGGGCTGACCAAACAATGGCGTTGGTTGTTTTTCAATCTTGATGATGCCACCCAGCTCAATCAAAGGTACTGCCAGGGTCAAGCCTTTGACTTTGAACAACAGGCATTCAAACGCTTCCTGCGCCCAGGCTGGACGACCATTGGTCCATCCAGGTGGCCCAGGCGGCTGACTGATAGCTGCGGTCAAATCAGCATCGGAAACCAGCTCAACCTCTGGCTCAGCTTCCATCACTGCTGGCTCAACACTCACTTCAGCAGCCGGTTCAGGTACAGGTTCTGCTGCGGGTGATGTTTCTGCCTCAGTCACCTCTGGTGCAACCTGAAGTTCCGGCATCAAAACCGAAGGCGCTGGAGCCGGCTCATCAAAACTTAAAGGCGCCGGGGCTGCAGGCTTGGCAGCCTGAGGCGCACGCTGCATAAAGCCACGTAATTGTTTTTCTTGCCAGGAAGCCGGTTGGGCCTCTTCGCTCGGCTCACTGCGCAATGGGGCAACAAAGGCATCTGGCTCCGTTGTCTCATCATCATGCAGCAAGGCTTCAAGGTAATCCTCTATGGCTTGCCTTGGCTTATCTTGAAAACCCATCAAGCAGCTCCCGACCCATTCGCTTGTGTTTGTGCTTCTTTTTCCTGCATGAACTTTAGCAACACATTATAGGCGTGCACCCCTCGGCTTTGCGGGTCCAGTTGGGAGGGCGGCAAGCCAGCCACACTGGCATCACGAAACTTGGTATCCACAGGAATCATCGAATGAAACAACACATCACCGTAGGAGTTGCGCAGTAAACGCAGGCTTTGAATCGATGCCTGGGTGCGTCGGTCATAAAGGGTTGGCACCACGGTATAGGGCAACGCATTTTTGCGTGCCCGGTTGATCATGTTCAGGGTGCGCATCATTCTTTCCAGCCCTTTAATCGCCAGAAACTCGGTTTGCACTGGAATGATCAACTGCCGGCAAGCAGCCAATGCATTGATCATCAGCAGGCCTAAAACTGGCGGGCTGTCGATCAGCACATAATCAAAGCGATTCCATAATTGCGCTAAGGATTTCGCGACAACTAAGCCCATCCCCCCCTGGCCACTCTTCTGGCGCTCAAGGGTAGCCAGTGCGGTGGAGGCCGCCATCAGCTTCAGTTGATCATGCCCAGTATCCAGCAGCAGGCTGGCAGGCAAGGATTCAGGGATTTTGGCATGCTGGAAAAGGTCATACACACTCTTTTCTACATTGTCCGGATCATACTTAAAATAGCTGGTCAAAGAGCCATGTGGATCCAGGTCCAGCAGCAGCACTCTTTCGCCTTTATCCGCCAAGATACCCGCCAGGGTCACGGCTGTCGTGGTTTTACCGACTCCACCCTTTTGATTGGCTACCGCCCAGACATGCATCGTTGCTCGCTCCCAGGCACCCTTCAGGTGACATCACTGATTAGTTTATCAGCCACATGATCCAGACTGATGATTTCATCGGCCAGATTTGCCTTGGCAATCGCCATCGGCATTCCATAGATCACCGAGCTGGCTTCATCTTGCGCCCAGACAACCGAACCTGTGTCTTTAAGCAACCGCGCACCTTCGCGGCCATCCGAACCCATCCCGGTCAAAACCACTGCGAGCGTCTTGCCCGGATACACCTTAGCGGCTGAACCAAAGGTGACGTCAACACAGGGTTTGTAGTTCAAACGCTCGTCGCCCTCAAAAATACGGACCGATCCGCCGCCACGCTTATCGATCATCATTTGGCGCCCACCCGGGGCTAACAAAGCCAATCCTGGTCTGAGCTGATCACCATCTTTGGCTTCCCGCACCTCAATCTGACACAATCCATTGAGCCGCTCAGCAAAGGCACCGGTAAAGGTGGCCGGCATATGCTGAATCAGCACCAAAGGCGCTGGAAAATTCGCAGGCAAACGCGTCAACACGGTTTGCAGCGCCATCGGGCCACCGGTTGAGGTCCCAATCATCACCAGCGAAAATTGCCGCGGATTCGATTTTGGGCGCGGTGCCGGTTCAAGGTTCGCCTTAGCAGCGGCCTTTTGTGATTGTAGTTCAGCCTGGCGCTGACGCGATTCTTGCTGGCGTGCGCGAATTCGCTCCGTTAAGGACAGACCCCGCGACTCTGTTGCGGGCGCTTCACTTCGGCGCGCCACCAGGGGGGCTTTCGTAGCACCCGCACCTGCACGACTACGGGCAACAGTGAGTACTCGCTCACACAACACTCGCGCCATTTTTTCCGTGTTGCGTGAAATATCTTCAAAGTTTTTGGGCAGATAATCGACTGCCCCGGCTTCCAGTGCATCCAGAGTGACTCGCGCCCCTTCATGGGTGAGTGATGAAAACATCAGCACCGGTGTTGGCTGACGTGCCATGATCTCACGCACCGCCGAGATACCGTCCATGACAGGCATCTCATAATCCATGGTGATCACATCCGGTTTCAACTCAAGTGTTTTTTCTACCGCTTCGCGACCGTTAGCAGCCACACCAATCGGCTTCAACCGCGGGTCTGTAGACAAAAGTTCGCAGACTCTGCGTCGAAAAAAACCTGAATCATCAACCACCAAAACGGTGATTGGCATGAAGCATTCTCCCCATCAAAACTTTGCTGCTTTATTCCGTTCAGCAGGTGTTAAATCGCTAGTTAATGGCGCCCGGTGTAATGACGAATCAGCCCAGGAATATCAAGAATCAAAGCAATCCGGCCATCGCCAGTGATGGTGGCACCCGCCAGCCCCGGTGTGCCTTGAAGCATATGCCCCAAAGGTTTGATCACCACTTCTTCTTGACCGATCAGGTCGTCGACCACAAAACCGACCTGCATATTCCCAATCGAAACAACGACTACCTGAGCTTCTTCCAGCTCATCTTTGGCAATTTCACGCTTGGATGGGTCTCTCACCAGCCAACGGCGCAAATAAAACAACGGCAGCGTTCTTTCACGAATGATGATGACATCCTGGCCATCAATTTTATTCGCACGGCGAATATCCAGCTGGAAAATCTCGTTGACGTTGACCAGGGGCAGCGCAAAGGTTTGATCTTGAAGCTTGACCATCAACGTCGGCATGATCGCCAGGGTCAGCGGCACCTTGATGATGATTTTGGTACCTTTGCCCAGCTCGGACCAGACATTGACCGTGCCGTTCAGCTGAGAAATCTTGGTTTTCACCACATCCATGCCCACACCGCGACCAGACACATCTGAGATCTGGTCCTTGGTGCTCAGGCCGGCGGCAAAAATCAGGTTGAAAGCCTCCTGATCGGTCAGGCGATCCGCTGCATCCTGGTCCAGTTGACCCTTCTCAACCGCTTTGCGCTTGAGCACTTCTGGATCCATTCCGGCGCCATCGTCGGAGATCGTCAGCAGGATATGATCACCTTCCTGCTCTGCAGACAAGGTAACCGTGCCAACTGGGTCTTTACCATTTTTCTTGCGCACATCCGGCATTTCAACGCCGTGATCAGCAGAATTACGCACTAGGTGAACCATGGGGTCAGCCAGCGCCTCAACCAGGTTCTTATCCAGATCCGTGTCTTCACCAATCATTTCCAGGCGAATTTCTTTGTTCATTTTACGCGATAGATCACGGATCACCCGTGGGAAGCGGCCAAAGACTTTCTTGATCGGCTGCATCCGGGTTTTCATGACTGAGGTCTGCAAGTCGGCGGTGACCACATCCAGGTTAGCAACGGCTTTGGCCAGCTCGCTATCAGAGCTATCCGAGCCGAGCCGAACCAAGCGGTTGCGTACCAAAACCAGCTCACCCACCATGTTCATGATTTCATCCAGGCGGGAAGTATCGACACGAACAGTGGTATCCGCGGCTACTTCTTTTTTCGCAGGAGGAGAAGCATCTGAGGTTGTCGCAGGCGCCTTGGGTTTGGGCGCTGCCGGTGGTTTGGCAGGCGCAGCCGGTGGTGCTGCAGGCTTGGCTGGAGTAGCAGGCGCAGCCTCTGACTGCTCATCCTGGACACCAGGGCCTTTGCCCTTACCATGCAGTTGATCTAATAAAGCTTCAAACTCGTCTTCGGTGATTTCATCACTGTCCGAAGCAGCCGGCACCGGTGCAGGGGTCGGTTCTGCGGCAGTTTCGTCCGCACCAGGGCCTTTGCCCTTGCCATGCAGCTGATCCAAAAGTGCATCAAATTCTTCTTCGGTGATTTCATCCGAGTCCGAAGACGGCTGACTGGGTGTCTCGGTCTTTTGGGCTTCAGCCGCTTGTTCTGGCGTCAAGGCATCCAGCAGACTTTCAAATTCTTCATCAGTGATATCACCACTGGGTTGTGCTGAGGACTCTATTGAAGGCGCCGCCGATTCGGCTGCTGGCTTGGCGGCTGACGAAGGTGCCGGAGGTGGATCACCCGCCTGCCCCTCAGGTTTGGCATAATAAGCCAGTGCCTCAAGCAGGGCTGGATCAGCCGCTTCCGGCATTTCATTGGCGCGAACCGTTGCAAACATCTCATTGACACTGTCAAGTGCGCTCAAGACGGTGTCCATCAGCTCCGGGGTCACACTGCGCTGGTGTTTGCGCAGCGTATCAAAGACGTTTTCTGCATTATGACAGCAGTCAACCAGTGGACCGATCTGTAAAAAACCGGCGCCCCCTTTGACGGTATGAAAGCCGCGAAAAATAGCGTTTAACAGCTCTGGATCATCCGGCGACTGCTCCAGATCAACCAACTGTTCAGAAAGCTGCTCCAGGATTTCTCCGGCTTCTACCAGAAAATCCTGCAGAATATCCTGATCTGCATCGAGACTCATCCGTCGGCTCCTTTAAAACCCGAGACTGGAGAGAAGGTCGTCCACTTCGTCTTGTCCTGAAACCACGTCTACACCGCGTTTTTCAGCATTAACGACTGGGCCTTCAGCCACAGAGGCGGGTTTAACCTGTGTTTGTTGTTCTTGCTTGGCATCTGGGTGGCGGATGCCGGTAATTCGATCCACTTGGCTGGCCATCCGCACCAGATCAACCAAGCTGGCTTCCACATCATGAACCAGAGTGATCACTTTTTTAACGACCTGCCCAGTCAGATCCTGGTAATCCTGCGCCAGGGTGATTTCACTGAAGTTTTCACCTAAAAAAGCAGCCTGGGATTCAGTGGACTGTAAAAACTGGTCGATGCGTCGGTATAGCTGACGAAACTCTTCAGGCTTCATTTCCCGCCGAAGCAGACGCGCCCACTCCTGGCGTAGATCCGCTGCCTCCTGCTTGAGACTGGTTGCCACCGGCAGGCACTCTTCTACCTTATCCATGGTGCGGTTGGCCGCACTCTGGGTCATGTTGATCACATAGTTCAAGCGATCCGTAGCGTCTGCCATTTCAGACAGCTCACTGGCTGGCATGCTGGCAGCCGTGTCGAGGTGAAAGTTGCGAATCGCATCGTGCAACGCACGAGTCAAGCGCCCAACCTCTTGATAGAGGTTGCGATTTCTGGCTTCGTTGATCTGCTGTAACAGGTTGACCGCATCGACGAGGTCGCCCTGCTCTATTTTACTGACCAATTCACCGGTCGTGCTTTTCAGCAGTTCTTCGAAGTTATCAGATTGACTGATCGATTCAGACATCAGGACACCCGAACATTGGGACAGACAAAACCGCCACTCACAAGCGCTCAAAAATCTTGTCGATTTTTTCTTTCAAGGTTGCTGCGGTAAAGGGTTTGACAATATAACCATTGACCCCTGCTTGAGCCGCCGCAACGATCTGTTCTCGCTTGGATTCCGCCGTGACCATCAAAACCGGCATGTTTTTTAAATTGGGATCGGCGCGAATATGCTTGAGCAGGTCAAAGCCGGTCATACCGGGCATATTCCAGTCAGTCACCACAAAATCAAAGCGTCCGGTTTCCAGCAAAGGAATGGCGGTCAAACCATCATCGGCTTCATGGGTGTTGTTAAAACCCAAATCCCGGAGCAGGTTTTTGATGATCCTTCTCATCGTGGCAAAGTCGTCCACGATGAGAATCTTCATGTCTTTATTCAAGGCAACCTCCGTTAAACCTTGCAAGCGGCGGATACAAGTAGTGTACAACCAGAACCAAACAAAGGCACGTTATACATTTTTCCAATCAGTCAAACGGCTGCGCAAACGTGCCGCTGCTTGACTTAAAATCTGACTCACTCTGGACTCACTGACATTTAATAATGAGCCAATTTCCTTGAGGTTCAGCTCCTCGTTGTAATAGAGAGAAAGTACCATTTGTTCGCGCTCAGGCAAAGCTGAAATTGCTTGCGCCAAATCACGCTGAAAGTGGCTTTCCTCAACTTCTTCAAGGGGACGGGCTCCCTGTTCATCAGCATAGTCAAACGCAGAATCCTCTTGGCCAGTCAATTCGTCAAAACTGAACAGCCGCGTACCCGCAGTGTCTGCCAGGAACTGCTGATAGGCCTGCACTGAGATCCCCATCTCTTCAGCGATCTCATGGTCCTGTGCATCTCTGCCAGTTCTGGACTCAACCGCTTTCACGGCTTCAGCAACCCGACGACTATTACGGTGCACTGACCTTGGCGCCCAATCATGACGGCGCACTTCGTCCAGCATGGCACCGCGAATGCGGATAGAGGCAAAGGTTTCAAAGCTGGCACCTTTATCAGCATCAAAGTTGCGTGCAGCCTCTAACAAACCCATGCTGCCAGCCTGCAGCAGATCATCCAGCTGAACATTGCCCGGTAAGCGGCCCAGCAGGTGGTGCGCAATACGACGGACTAACAAATAATGCTTTTCCAATAGCTCGGCATCAGCTAACTGCTGGTTCTGGGTGTAGAGCTTGTGACGCTTAGATCCCGTCATCATTTTGGCCATTATTCAGCTTAAAGTTGCTCAATACGTTCAACATCCCGGGCAAAGCGGTCCAAAAGTGCAGGCGCCGTTGCCAGCTCGACATCATCAGGAATCCGCTGACCCGTGGTGATGTAACTGATCACCAACCGCTTTTCCAATACCAGGCCGAGCACTTCACCAATATTAACAGCCTCATCCAGCTTGGTCAGCACACAGCCATTTAATCCAGCATTTTGATAAGCCTGATAGGTTTCCAATAGAACTTTTGACTGGCTGGTTGCAGGCAATACAATAAAACGACGAATGCGAACTTGAGAGGAATTCAACAACTTCAGCTGAGTCTGCATGTTCTGATCGTGGACATTCAAGCCTGCCGTATCAATCAGCACCAGGCTTTTGTTGCGCAGGGATTTGAGCGTGAGATCCAGTGAATTGTTTTCATCCACCACTCGCACGGTGACTCCAAGGATTCGACCAAAGGTGCGCAGCTGTTCATAGGCTGCGATCCGGTAGCAGTCAGTGGTCACCAACGCCAGGCTTTCA
>SKHR01000023.1 GCA_007116865.1 Marinospirillum sp.
CAACCCGCTGCGTAAAATCAATGCGCTTTTGGTTGAGAACATGGAGAAAATGACCGACTTCCAGCTGGAAGCTTTGAAAGCCTACAGCCACATGGGGTTGTCGCAAATGAAGCAGGCCACTGAAGTCAAAGATGCGGACAGCGTTCGTGACTATAGTGCAGCGCAAGCAGAAATGCTGAGCACTTTGAGCAAGAAGGTACTGGAAGACGCTAAAACCATGGCTGATATGAGCATGGAATTTAAAGCTGAAGTTGAAAAGGTACTGGAAGAATCGCGCAGCCAAGCATTCAATAAAGCAGCGGCAGAAGCCAAGCCAGCGGCCAAAGCGCCTGCTGCAAAAACCACTGGTGCAGCGAAGTAATTCGTGATTACATGGTGGTAACACGCTGAATCAAAGGGGCGAAAGCCCCTTTTTTGTCCCTGCTTGATGGAGGTCTCTATGTCCGACCAGCCCAATGATCTGCAAAGCACTCCTTTTGATCCCGCTGAAGTTTTCGCCTGGATGACTCAGGCCAGTGACCGTTATCAGGCGGTGATTGAACAATTGATGTCGCGTAATGAGAAAGGGATGAGTGACTCCTCTGCCTCTGTTTTTATGAGCATGAGTGAAAACTTCCAAAAGCTGGGCGAGCAGCTAGCCGCCAATCCAGTGCTTTTGTTTGAAGAGCAGATGAGCCTGATGCAGGGGCAAATGGAATTGTGGCAGAACACAGTTCGTGAACTTCTGGGTGAGCAGGAAGTGGAAGCGGTCATTGAGCCGGCTAAGGATGACCGACGTTTTAGTGATCCTGAGTGGACTGACAACCTGATCTATAACTTTATCAAGCAGTCTTACTTGTTATACGCACGTTGCCTGCTGAACTTGGTCCATGGTGCAGAAGGCTTGAGTGAGCCAGTGCGCCAGCAGTTGGATTTTTACGCGCGCCAATATGTCAGTGCTTTGTCACCCTCCAACTCGATCTGGACCAACCCTGAGGTCATGCGTAAGACCCTGGCAACTCGTGGGCAGAATCTGATCCGTGGAATGGAGCAATTGACTCGGGATTTGAAAGAAAGCGCTGAAGGTTTGAATGTGACCATGACAGATACCAGTGCTTTCAAGCTGGGTGAGAATGTGGCGACCACACCGGGTCAGGTCATTTTTGAAAATCGTCTGATTCAGTTGATTCAATATCAACCAACCACTGAAAAGCAATTCAAGCGCCCCTTACTGGTTGTCCCGCCTTGGATCAATAAGTATTACATCTTGGATTTGCGTGAAAGCAACTCACTGGTCAAGTGGCTGACGGATCAAGGGCATAGTGTCTTTATCATCTCCTGGGCTAATCCGGGCCCCAGCATGCGTGACTATGACTGGGAGGCCTATATGAAAGAAGGGCCGCTGGCGGCGATGGATGTGATCAAAGAACACACGGGTGAACCGGATGTGAATCTTTTGTCCTACTGTATTGGTGGTACGCTGACAGCGACAACCCTGGCTTATTTGGCCAGCAAGCGTCAGCAAAAACGTGTGAAGTCAGTCACCTATATGGCGACCTTGCAAGACTTTTCAGACCCAGGCGAAATTTCCGTATTCATCAATGAAGCCAGCTTGCAGGGTATTGAAAAGCAGCTGGATCGTACGGGTTACCTTGACGGCAGAGCGATGGCGTTCAGCTTTAACCTGCTGCGTGAAAACGATCTGTTCTGGTCTTTCTTTATCAATAACTATTTGAAGGGTGAGCGCCCTGCGGCGTTTGACCTGCTCTATTGGAATACTGATGGAACCAACATGCCGGCAGCCATGCATAAGTTCTATCTGCGCAACATGTACCAGCATAATCGTCTGATTGAGCCGGGTGGTATCACCATTGACGGGGTCAAAATTGACCTGGGCAAGATAAAAACTCCCGCTTATTTTGTTTCCACGATCCAGGATCATATTGCCAAGTGGAAGTCGACCTATAAGGGCGCTCAGGTTCACTCAGGTCCAGTCCGTTTTGTGTTGTCAGGTTCAGGCCATATTGCAGGTGTCGTCAACCCGCCCAATAAGGTCAAATATGGCTACTGGACCAATGATGAACTGGCAGAAACGGCTGATGCCTGGTTTGCTGGTGCAGAAAAGAATGAGGGCTCCTGGTGGCCAAACTGGCAGGAATGGATGGAGTCTGAAGGTCATGTTGACACCGATAGCCGGGTTGAAGCGAGAGATCCAGAGCAAGGTAAGCTCAGTGTCATTGAGCCGGCTCCGGGTCGTTATGTGAAGATGAAAATCACGGATGTGTTGCAGCAGGAGCTGTTGCCAGAGCGTGCTCAAACATCATAGGTTGAGCGGCGAAGCAAAAAAAACCGCAGCCCGAAAAGGCCGCGGTTTTTTTATGCTGGCGTTGGCTTGCTCAGGTTGAGTGATCCGAAGATCACTCACTTTTCAACTGGGCAATCTTTTCTGCCAAGGCTTTCTGACGGCGCTTTACTTCACGTGGGTCGTTGGGCGCACGTCCATTGATGGGCGGGACTTCTTGCGGGCTGAGTTCCGTTAAGGCTTCCAGCTCGTTAAGGCTGAGTTCGGCGAAGGGTTTTGTTTCGCTGGTCTCGGCGGGTATTTCTGCGTCAGGCGTCGCTGGGGCAGGTTCTTCAACGGGCTGAGACTCATGGGTCTGTGGTGGCTCAGCAGTGGTCGAATCTGGCAGGTCTGCCGGTGTTGTCTCGACCCTTGCCGCAGCTTCGCTCGCTATGGGCTCTGGCTGTATCGTTTCAGGCGTGGCTTCTGCCGGTTTGACTGCCTCAGTTTCGGGTTGCTGCGTTGGGCTCGGATCAGCAGCGTCAGCCTTGGGTTTTTGTTTCGCCTCCGGTGTGCTTTGCTCGGTCTGCACAGGCTGTTCGACGGCTTGAGCTGGCTCAGATGCTGTCACTTCGCCGGGGGCTACTGTTGAAGTGGCTATTTCCTCTGCTGTGGCATCAGCAACAGGTTTTTTTGCAGAACCACGACGACGGCGGGGTTTTTCTGGTGCTACTGCCTCTGCTGCCTGTTCTTCGGCTGAGTGGGTTTCTGGTTTGGCAGGTTCGGCTTTGGCCGCTGAAGTCGGTGTGATCTCCGCTGCACTGGGCTGACTTGTGGTTTGCTCTTTAGGTGTCGTGGCAGTTGCTACCTGAGTTGTCTCAGTGGTTTCAACGGCTGCTTGCTCGACTGCAACTGCTGGTAGTTGAGTTTGCTTGAGCTGTTCAAAGTCAGGCGGTGTGGCAGCATCGCCGGTGAGTGCTTTATTGCGACGGCGCTGACGTGGATTGTTGCGTGATGGCTTGGGTGGTTCGCTAGGTGTTGATTCCTGGCGGGGTGCTTTGCTGGCCTCGGGCTTGTCGCTTGTGCGCTGGGTTTCTGTCTTTGGCGCTGAGCGCTGTTCATCCCGTGGGTTACGGCTATCCTGACGAGCCGTTTCGGCTTTCGTCTCGCTGCCATTGCGTGGACTGCTGCGGCGATTGCGCCGACCTTCGGTACGAGGCTTATTACGGTTTTGGCGGTTGTTGTCAGTGCGTGTGTTATTGGCCTGAGGGGTTGAAGGACGCTCTTTTTTCTCGCTGGTGGTTTTTGAAGATTCTTCTGCAGCGCCGAGCTGAGAGAAGAAACGAGCCAGTTTGCTGAAAAAACCAGGCTCAGATGAGGCCTGTCCTGGAGCGCTGCTGGATTGAGCGACCGGGGCTGGTGCATTAGGGATCACGTTTTGCACGGCCGCTTCCGCAAACCCGGTGGGACGGCTGGTGTCAGTAACCGGATCTTTACCCAGTTCGGTGCTGAGGTCATGCTCAAAGCTGGCCAGTTCTTCCTCGCTCAGCTCATCTTTGCGTACCCGCTCAACCAGGTAGTGAGGGGTGTGCATTTCTGGGCTGGGTAGAACCAGTGCCTGAACCTTTTGACGCACTTCGATGTCGTGAATGGCCGAGCGCTTTTCGTTGAGCAAGAAGGTGGCGACGGAAACCGGCAGGATGGCTTTGATCTGCGCGGTATTTTCTTTCATGGCTTCTTCCTCGATCAGGCGCAGGATCGATAAAGCCAGCGACTTCACATCGCGTATGGTGCCTTGGCCATCGCAGCGAGGGCAGACGATGCCGCTGGTTTCACCCAGCGAAGGGCGCAGACGCTGACGCGACATTTCCAGCAAACCAAAACGTGAGATGCGGCCTACCTGAACGCGTGCACGATCGATTTTCAGTGCATCACGCATGCGGTTTTCAACTTCACGCTGATTTTTGACTGGGCTCATGTCGATAAAGTCGATCACGATCAGGCCGCCGATATCGCGCAGGCGCAGCTGGCGAGCAACTTCATCAGCTGCTTCCAGGTTGGTTTGCAGTGCAGTTTCTTCAATGTCGCCGCCGCGAGTAGCGCGAGCGGAGTTAATATCGATAGAGACCAGCGCTTCGGTGTGATCGATCACAATCGAACCACCTGAGGGTAGCTTGACCTCACGTTGAAAGGCGGTTTCGATCTGGCTCTCAATCTGGAAGCGTGAAAACAGCGGCACTTCATCCTGATAAAACTTGATCTTGCTCTGATAGGAGGGCATGACCTGTTGGATGAAACCCTGTGCTTGATTGAAGACCTCCTGGTTATCAATCAGAACTTCGCCGATGTCCTGGCGCAGATAGTCGCGCATCGCGCGAATGATGACATTAGACTCGCGATAGATCAGGAAGGGAGCCGGTTTTTCTTTGGCTGCGCTGATGATCGAACTCCAGACCTTGATCAGATAGTCCATGTCCCACTGCAGTTCTTCACTACTGCGGCCGATGCCGGCGGTGCGCACGATCACACCCATGCCGTCTGGAATTTCCAGTCCGTTCATGGCCTCTTTCAGTGCGCTGCGTTCTTCGCCTTCGATACGGCGCGAGATGCCGCCCGCTCGGGCGTTATTGGGCATGAGCACCAGGTAACGGCCAGCAAGACTGATGTAGGTGGTCAGTGCGGCACCCTTGTTGCCGCGTTCTTCCTTGTCGACCTGAACAATGACTTCGGTGCCTTCACGCACCAGTTCTTTGATGTTGTTGCGACCTTCAGAGGGTGATTTGGAAAAGTATTCGCGATTGATTTCTTTGAGCGGCAAAAAACCGTGGCGTTCTGCGCCGTAATCGACAAAAGCGGCTTCCAGACTGGGTTCGACGCGGGTGATGCGGCCACGATAAATATTGGCTTTTTTCGATTCTCTGGACCCGGACTCGATATCCAGATCATAAAGACGTTGACCATCAACAAGAGCAACCCGGCGCTCTTCGGGCTGGGTGGCGTTGATTAACATTCGTTTCATTGGGCTTCCAGTTATTCAGGCAGCCCAGGCAAAGCGGGTTGTTGGTACGCTTGTTTCCATCTTACGATCCACGCATCACCGACCCTGAGGGCGGTGTGTTGGGTCATGCAAGTCATTTGTCAGGTTTGGATACCAAGGCCAGACACTTCAGCGCTCATATTCGGATCGCAGCTGATAGGGGGCCGACTTATTTATTTCAACCTCAAACGACCGGCATAGCTTGTTGCTTGCATCGTGCCGGATAAAAAAAGTCTCACAACTCGCGCGCCTGCGGCCGCGGTTATTGTCTGCCTGATGATTCAGGCACCAAGATAATTCGTTTTGCGCTGGCCTGCGTGCTGCCCACTGCGTCCTTGGCGGACGATCACATAAACATGGGTGCAGGCGCTTCATGAGGGGAAACCCCTTTTTCGCGCGACACTAATATACCACCGAGGCGTTTGTAGAGCAATCCATTGACCAGGGGATTGATGGGTCGCGGTGAAGGTTTCTTTCCCACCACAGAGCTACGTATAATGCGGCGCTACAGATCAGTGAGAGAAGAGCATGCAGCAGGTTGAGTGGGTTGATGTAGAAGCCAATGCGATCGGACAGCGGATCGACAACTATTTGCTGGGGCGCTTGAAAGGCGCACCGAGAACCCTGGTTTATCGAATCATTCGTAAGGGTGAGGTGCGGGTGAATAAAAAGCGCACTCGTGCGGATTATCGTCTGCAAGCGGGTGATCAGGTGCGTATTCCACCCTTGCGCCTGGCGCTCAAGGCGGATGAAGTGCCTGTCAGTGAGACGCTCAAACAGCTGTTGCTGAATGAAGCTCCCCTCTATGAGTCTGAGGCGGTTTTGCTGCTCAATAAACCTGCCGGTCTAGCTGTTCATGGCGGCAGTGGCGTGAAAATCGGCCTGATTGAAGCGCTGCGCCAGGTGCGCCCGGAGCTGACCCATTTAGAGCTGGTTCACCGGCTGGATAAAGGCACTTCCGGTTGCCTGCTGCTGGCGAAGCAGCGAGATGCTTTGAATGACTTGCAGCGGCAGCTCAAAGCCCATCAAATGCAAAAGCGTTATCTTGCCTGGGTGGTCGGCCACTGGCCAGCGGCCTTGACCGAGGTGTCAGCCCCGATCGATCGACGTCCTGGTACTGCTGATGAACGGCGTATGCAGGTGGCGGAGCCGGGTGAGGGGAAAAATTCACTGACCCGATTTAAGCGCCTGCGTCGAGTCGGTGGCTGCTCTTTGATCCAGGCGGAACCGGTGACTGGGCGCACTCACCAGATACGGGTTCATGCCACCCACCGAGGCTATCCGCTGCTGGGCGACCAGAAGTACGGTCGCGATGATCTGAACCGTCGCTTGAAAAAAGCCGGTTGTGGCCGCATGTTTTTACATGCGTTTCAATTAGGTTTTGTCGACCCTTCTACAGGGCAAGCCCAGTGTATCGAAGCGCCCCTGGATGCAAGCTGGCAGCAGCTTGAGCAGGTGTTGCAAACCCAAACTCTTTTGGAGCCTTGATGAGTCAGACACCCACACCACCTCATGATCCCTGGACAGACAAGGCCCGCCCTGCGGCCGCCGAACCGGCCTCTGCGCCTCAAGCCTCAGGCAAACCAGAGCAGTGGATGCACGCCTGGGCCAAGGAGGTGCTGCTTGAGCAGCGCCGTGCCCGGCGCAGTCGCTTCTGGGGTGGTTTGATCAAATCGCTGATCACCCTGGTCATTGTGCTGGTCATTTTTGGCTCTAGTCGTGAGCTGGTGTCTTTGGCGGATCGTCCCAAGACCGGCGAAGCTCATCTGGCGGTGGTGGAAGTTCAGGGCGTGATCGCTCAGGATGCGCGAGCCAGTGCGGAACGAGTGCTGGCTGGTGCTCAACGAGCTTTTGCCGCGGAAGGGGCGCAAGCCGTTGTGCTGCGAATCAATAGTCCTGGTGGCAGCCCGGTGCAGGCCGGACAAATTTTTGATGGCTTGTTGGCACTAAAGGCTGCACATCCAGACTTGCCGGTTTATGCGGTGATTGAGGACTTGGCAGCCTCTGGTGGCTATTATGTGGCGGTTGCTGCGGATCAGCTACTGGCGGATCGAGCCAGCCTGGTGGGTTCGATTGGTGTGATTTCTGGCGGGTTTGGTTTTGTTGAGGCCATTGATCGTCTCGGTGTTGAGCGGCGGGCTTATACCTCTGGCGACAACAAAGCCTTTTTGGACCCCTTTGCACCGCGTGATCCAGAACAAGAAGCTTTTTGGCAAGCGATTTTGGATAACACACATCAGCAGTTTATCGAGCGTGTCAGAAGCAGTCGTGGTGACCGCCTGGCAGACAACCCGCAACTCTTTAGCGGGCTGGTATGGAACGGTGAGCTGGCGCTGGAGCAAGGCCTGATTGATGAGCTGGGCTCACTTTACAGCCTGAAAGCACAACTGGGTGTGGATCACTGGGTCAACTACACACCCGAACCGAGTCCCTGGGAGCGCCTGGAGCGCCGTTTGGCAACGAGTTTACAAACGCTCTTATGGAGCAGTCAGGGGCAGCGCTTATTCTGATCGCTCAAGCTGAGCTTCGTTGTTTGAGCCAGGCTTCTAGCTCTTCGACAGGCATGGGCTTGGCGAAATAATACCCCTGAATGGTTTCAATGCCGAGTGATTTGATCAGATCAAATTGCTCGGATGTTTCCACGCCTTCTGCCAGCACCTCGATGCCTAAGCTGCTGCCAAGCGCTTGAACACTGCGAAGTATGGCGGTGTCTCTGGCGTTGCCCGGTAAGGCATCAATAAAACACTTGTCGACTTTAAAGCAGCTGACCGGAAAATCCTTCAGGTGAGCCAGTGATGAGTAGCCTGTGCCAAAGTCATCAATAGAAACCGGGTGTCCCAGTGCGCGCAAGTGTTTTACCTGGGCGATCACCTGGGTGTTGCGCTCTAAAGCGCCTTCAGTGATTTCCAGCTCAATTGACTTGGGGCTCAGGTCAAAGTGGTCGGTGATTGCTTGAATTTGCTCGCTGAATCCCTCTGTCAGTTGTTGTGGCGCGATATTGATCGCAACCTTGGGCAGGTTGATGCCTTTATGCTGCCACTCTCTGAGCTGCTCTGCGCAGCGACGCAGCAACCAACTGCCAAGAAAGTCAATCATGCCCATTTCTTCAGCCACAGGGATGAAGTCTAGGGGCGGAATCAGGCCTTTTTGAGGGTGCTGCCAGCGCATCAGAGCCTCAACTCCACTGACCCTCCCGGTCTGGCATTCCACCTGGGGCTGATAATGCAGAATCAACTGATTTTCCTGGACAGCCTGACGCAGCTCACTGGCAATCGCAAAGCGTTGTGCCATTTGCTGTGCCATGCTGGCGGTATAAATCACGTAGGGCGTTGCCCCGTCTTTTTTTGCCAGATAAAGCGCTGCATCGGCAGCTTGACATAAGTCGTCAAGGTGTTTGGCATCCTGTGGATAGGCGGCAGCACCAATGTTTGCAGAAGGTAAGAGGTCCAGTTCGCCCAGAGCAACCGGCTGAGAGATTTGAGCCAGGAGCTGGTTGATCATTCCCGACAGGTAAAGCGTGTCGTCAGGTGCCTTTAGAAGCAGGGTGAACTCCTCTCCGGACCAGCGTCCCAGTAAGGCAGTTTTCGGCTTGATCGACTCAAGCCTTTGGCTCATGGCAAGAATAAAAGCATCACCAAGGCGATGCCCCAGGTTATTGTTGACCAGGCGCAGGGTGAGGTTAAAGTCAATCAATATCAGGGCGTACTGCGAATCATCAGATTGCAGTTGTTTTTCCATCTGTTGTAGCAAGTGGCGTCGATTGGGCAGGCCAGTGAGTGTGTCCTGATTGGCAAGGCGCTCGAGGGTTCGCTCATCCTCGTGAGCTTTAGTGACGTCGGAAAAGACGGCAGCATAGTGCTTGACCCGGCCTTGCGTATTTTTGACAGCCAGTATGCGGCTGTGTTGTGGGTAGACTTCCCCATTTTTGCGCCGGTTCCATATTTCACCAATCCACTGGCCCTGGGTTGTCAGTGCTTGCCAGAGGTGGCTGTAAAAATCTGCTGTATGAATGCCGGATTTAAGAACGCGTGGATTATGTCCAATGACCTCTTCTGCGGTATATCCAGTGATCTCAGAAAAAGCCGAGTTCACCTTGATGATTTGTCCTGAAGTATCGGTAATAACGACAGCTTCTTTGGTTTGTTGTAGCAAAGAGTCTGTGGCCAGGGCCAAGCTGCTTAACAGTGCCTGGTCTTCACTGGACATGACCGGAGAATCGGCGAGTGCAGGTTGATGAAAGGCTTCCAGTTCTTGTTGATAGGTGTACTGCTGAGTGATATCTGTCAGAGTGAAAAGGTAAAGTGTCGTGTTGCCAGTTTCTGCAGGCAGACAGTGCATTTGGGCGCTGAGCCAGCGCTTACTACCCTGTGTGTCGGTATGAGGCAGCAGCAGGTTGTCTCGCTTGGCTGCAAGACGGCTGCGCTGCCAGGCTTTTTTTAGGAGCGCCTGGTTCTGCGGGTCAAACAGGCTGTAAAAGGGCAGTGAAAGCAGTTGCTCATTGGTGCGGCCAAAAAAGATGTCCGTGTCACCCGTGACCTGCTGGATCTGTCCTTCAGGGTTAAGAAATAGAACCAGGTCATGAAGGGCTTGGGTCATGACTCGATAAGTCTGCTCACTTTGCTGTAAATACTGATGGCCGAGCAGTCTATGCAGCACGTCTGCCAGTGTGGTGATGGCTTTGAGTTCCAGCGGCGTCCAGGGAGCAGACTTGTCCTGATAAATTTGTGTCCAGGCAGCGAATGAGCGGCGTGGAGACATGCGTGGTTCGTCTTTGTCGGTGATGAGCCCCTTGTGTGGCTCCCCCGCCCATTTCAGGGTGCGAGTGATGCTTGGCCTGAACCAGGCCAGAAAGCTGGTTGCCTGGTCATTGAGGCGGATCGCCAGCAGGCCGCTACAGAGTTCAGTAAAGTGAGCGGCAGGCGCGTAGAGAGCACTGAGGTGGTCGGTAACAAAAAACTGGCTGCTAGAGGCCTGGAGCTGCTGTTGAATAAAATCGGCCATCTCAGTCTCTCTGCTCAGGCGGCCAAATTGGTGCGTCCGCCCTTCAAGGCAGAGCATCATGCCCTGTGCCTGAGTCAGAGCGAGCCAGGCAGATGAATCCTGTTGGATCACTTCTGCCAGGGACTGCTCCTGCTTGAGTGCCTTAGTGGCTCGATTCAAGAGCTGATCCAGCTCCTGGTTGTAGCGATTTCGAGCCTGGTTCTCAAAGCTGGATAGTTTGATGGAGACCGTCTTACCAATGAACTCGTAGAGTTCACGCTCTCTAAGCGATATTTTTTTCGGCTGTTGATGGTGGCAAGCCAGCATGCCCCACAGGCGTCCATTTTGTAACAAGGAGATGGTGAGCGTTGCCCTGACCCCCATGTTACGTAAATACTCAAGATGAATCGGTGAAAAGTGGCGAAAAGCCGAATAGGATAAATCGGTTGGCTTTTGATCTTTGGTCGTTGCAGGATAAAGTGCGACAGGCTCCGCTTCGGTATCAACGATGACTCGGATCAGGTTTCGGGTGTAGAGGCGGCGTGCCTGGGCAGGGATGTCTGAGGCCGGGAAGCGGTGCCCCAAGTAAGAGCCAATGTTTTCGATTTTACTTTCTGCAATCACTTCGCCGTCCCAGTTTGCATCAAACTGGTACATCATGACTCGGTCATAGCCAGTGAGCTGGCGAACCTGAGACACAATTCGCTGGGTATAGGAATCAAAGTCCGTGATGCCGTCCAGCTGCCATAAACTGTCGCGTATCGGGATAAACAACTGTTGAAATAGTTGCTGGTCAGTCAGGTGAGCCGGCTCAAACTCAACCAGCCAGTTTGATGAGCTGCGTGAGACCAGGGCGTTGACCGATCTAGGCCCTTTGCCAGTCATGATTTCCAGTTCAACCATGGCTGTGTGTCGCCAGTCGCCCAATCCTTGCAGTGACTCTAGTTGACGTATGCCAGCCTGTCCGGCCAGCAAACGAAATGACTGGCCGATCAGTTGCTGGGCGCTTTGGTGACAGAAGGCGCTTAAATTGTCGCTGGCCTGACAGATTTTAAAGTCCTGATCAAGTTGCAACAGTGCGCCATGTGGCTGAATGGATCCAGGCTGGTGAATCTTCTCTTTTTCGCATTGAGCCAGGGCGGCTTTAAGCAGGGCATCGTGATTGGTCATGGTCAAGGTACTTGGCAAAGAGTTTAAAAAGCTGGTTGGCTGCACCGCAGGCCTCAACTAAATCGGCTTCATGACTCAGGTGGCGCTCAAGAAACTGGCTGAAATCTTTCCAGTAAGCATCGGTCAAGTGGGTGTAGCCATTGAAAAAGCGTGCGCCACTCGAAGCGGTCAGCGCCAGTTGTGCTTCCAGGTGGCGTGAAATCAGTTGCCCGCCGAGGGTAGATCCTTCTAGCACATAGATTTCACCAATGAGCTGAGGTGCTGATAAAAGTGGAGGCAGTTCAGGCGGCAGTATTGGGGAAGAATCATTAAAGAAGGCCAGATCCTGTGATAACCAGCCAGTTTTGAGTCGAGGAGTAAAGTCTAGGTCCAGGTTAAATACTTTGATTCCCTGCAAAAAACGCTGGTCACAGGCTTGATAAAAAGGTGCGTAGCGCTTGAGTAGATGATGATAGGAAGAAAGTGTCAGCTGAGGACTGAGCAACTGGGCCAGCAGCGGGTGTCGATTTAACCGCGCATGCTGGTGACGAGTCGAGCGGCGCAGAGTGTGGGCAGCGGAGACCTGAGTCTTTGCCATGGCGCTCCTTGGCTGGTTTGATCAAAGATTGGCTGATGAGCCCTTAGCTTAAGTGGGAGGAAGGTTGAAGGTCAAGTCATTAACAGGCAGTGAATACATCTATGCCTTCATTTTTTAGCAGTTGAATCAGTCGAATGAGTGGAAGTCCAGTCAGGGCGTTTGGATCTTCGCCTTCAAGGCGTTCAAACAGGGCAATGCCCAGTCCTTCAGCCTTAAAACTGCCCGCACAGTCCCAGGGCCGGTCTTTTTCCACATAGGCTTGAATTTGCTCAAGGCTGAGTTTTTTGAAGTGAACAGTGAAGGGTTCAACGCAAGACTGACAGGTGCCTGTGTGATTATTGATCAGGCAAAGGCCCGTGTAGAAGGTGACGGCACGTCCGGATAAGCGTTGCAACTGTGCAATGGCATTTTGTGGATTACCAGGTTTGCCGAGTGGCTGACCATCAAGGCAGCAGACCTGATCAGAGCCGATGATCAGCACTTCACCAGCTTGATCTGCAACTGCTCGTGCTTTTTCAATGGATAGGCGCTGAGCCAGTGTTTGGCTACGCTCGTTCACCAAGGGGCGCTCATCGATGTCGGGGCTGATACAGGAGAAGGGGAGGCCCAGTTTTTTTAACAACTGCTGACGATAGGGTGAGCTGGAGGCCAGAATTAAACGAAAAGACATAAAAACACCCTATTTGTTGGTGGCTGGATGTATCGAGGAGGTAATTCAGCTAAAATATCGCTTTTAGCACTGTGTGGCTTTGACACTACAGCTGACACCCACTATTATTGCGCGCTTGAATTTTATGGCAAATGACCCTTGGCAGGAAAGACTCGACGCTCATAAGCTTTGTGCGGCGGAGCGGACAATCAATCTGACGTTGCAAGCAGATCAGTTAACCCGAGTCGCGGATCTC
Source organism: Marinospirillum sp. (assembly GCA_007116865.1). Classification (GTDB taxonomy): domain Bacteria; phylum Pseudomonadota; class Gammaproteobacteria; order Pseudomonadales; family Halomonadaceae; genus Marinospirillum. The sequence goes on from SKHR01000023.1 coordinate 12,930, forward strand.
CTGATTGAAGCAACGACCCTGAGCTTTAGCCTGGCTTTTAGCTACAATGCACAGCGCCAGGCTCAGGTCTGTGGGCGTCTGTGGGGTGAAGTGGTTTTGCAGTGTGAGCGCTGTCTGCAGCCAGTCAAGGTGAGTCTGGATCAGGTTTTCCACTGGGGACTGGTCGCGACAGATGAGGCCGCGGCTCAGTTACCCAAGGTGATGGAGCCCGTATTGCTGGATCAGGGGCGTCTGGCTTTAGCCGGAGTGTTGGAAGATGAGGTGCTGCTGGCACTGCCGCTGGTCGCTCTGCATGAGTCAGTGGACTGTGGTGCATTGGTAGACCGGTCTCTCAATACAGATCCTGCCCAGGTGCCGGTGAGAGAAAACAAACATCGTCCTTTTGAGGGGCTTGCGCAGCTCAAAAAGACGGCGACAACGAAATACGAGTAATCAGAGGTTTTGGCCTCATTTTAAACTGGAGTAAATCATGGCTGTTCAACAGAATCGTAAAACCCGTTCCAAGCGTGATATGCGTCGTTCTCATGATGCACTGAGCGCACCGGCGCTGTCCGTCGACCAGAACACGGGTGAAGTCCACCGTCGTCATCATGTGACCACGGAAGGTTTTTACCGTGGGCGCCAAGTGATCAGCAAAGACGCTGAATAATCGAGGCGTTAAGGTCTGGCACAATGCCGGTTCGTCTGGCGGTTGATGCCATGGGCGGGGACGCAGGTCCCCGCACCAATGTGGCGGGTGCTCTGCTCGCCCTCAGTGTTGATCCTGAGTTAGAAGTCTGCCTTTTTGGCGATCTGGCCCTGCTTGAGCAGTCGCTCAAAACTCACCACCTAAGCCAGGTTTATCGTTCGCGCTTGACCCTGCATCCTTGTGAACAGGTCATTGAAATGGATGACCAGCCTTCTTCTGTGCTGCGCAATAAAAAACAATCCTCCATGCATCAGGCTGTGAAAGCGGTGGCTGAAAGCCAGTGCGATGCCTGTGTGAGCAGCGGGAATACCGGTGCCCTGATGCTGATTGGGCGTCACACGTTGGGGATGCTGCCGGGGATTGATCGCCCGGCGATTTCAACCGCGATCCCTTCACGCCAGGCGCCCTGTTATTTGATGGATCTGGGGGCTAATGTCGACTGCCAGGCCGAGCACCTGTTGCAATTTGCCCAGATGGGCAGTGAAATGATCCGCTGTGTGCATGGCATTGAGCAACCCAGAGTCGGGCTCCTGAATCTCGGGCATGAACCGATCAAAGGCAATGTGCAGGTCAAACAGGCGGCAGAACTGCTTAAGCAGGCCCCCAACGTGAACTACTGTGGTTACCTGGAAGGTGATCAGATTTTTCAGGGTGAGGTTGACCTGGTGGTCTGTGATGGTTTTGTGGGTAACATTGCGTTGAAAACCAGTGAAGGTCTGGCGCTTTTTCTCACTGATCAGATCCAGGCTTATTTTGCCCGCAATTGGTATAGCCGCTGGGTCAGCCAGTTGGCTCGGCCAATTTTGCGTCAATTGAAAGATCAGATGGATCCAGTGCGCTACAATGGAGCGAGTTTTCTGGGCTTGAACGGCTGTCTGGTGAAAAGCCATGGCAATGCCAGTGCACGAGGCTTTTCCTACGCACTGCTGCGTGCCGCTACTGAAGCGCGTCAGGCGCTGCCGCAGCAATTGCAGAAACGCCTGGGTCAGGATCAAGCTTTAGACTGATCCGACCGGATCATTCTTAATCTCAAGGTAACGCTGTGTCCAAACTCCAATGGGTTTTGTTGCTGGCCAGCAGTTTGACCGTGATGGCGGGCGCCAGTGTCACGCCAGCTCTGGCGCAAATCGGTGCGCACTTTGCGGACTACCCGGACGTCTGGATCAAGCTGGTGATCACCCTGCCGGCACTTTTTATTACCCTTGCCTCTCCTCTGACCGGCTGGCTGGTTGATCGTCATGGTCGTTTACCAGTGCTGTTTTTTAGTCTGGCTCTTTATGCGCTGGCTGGTGCGGCCGGTGGACTGATGGACAGTTTATTCGGGCTGTTGGCCACTCGCGCGCTGTTAGGGGTGGCGGTGGCCGGAGTGATGGCTTGTGCCACCACCCTGATTGGTGACTACTTTTCTGGCCAGGCACGTCAGCAGTTTATGGGGCTTCAAGGCAGCTTTATGGCCCTGGGTGGAGTGGTGTTTTTAAATGCCAGTGGCTGGCTGGCATTGATCAGTTGGCGGGCCGTGTTTTTGATCTATCTGGCCAGCCTGTTGGTGGCCTGGCTGGCCTGGCACACCCTCTATGAGCCTAAAAAAACGCGCTCGACGGCACCGCTGGGGGATGCGGCATTGATACAGCACTTTCCCTGGCGTCAGTGTGTGCCCGTTTATCTGCTCGGCTTTATGGCCATGAGCCTGTTTTACTTACTGCCAGCCCAAATGCCCTTTTTGCTGTTGGAGCGTTTTGGCAGCAACAGTCTTGAAACCGCCTGGGTGGTTTCAGCCAGCACCCTTTCAGGGGCTTTGGCCGGGCTGGCCTTTGGTCGTGTGAAAAATCATTTATCGCATCCAGGCCTTTATGCCCTGGCTTTCTCCCTGTTCGGGCTGGGTTATGGACTGGTGGTCTGGGCACCCACCTATGCCTGGTTATTACTGGCAGTGACCATCAGTGGTTTTGGTGCCGGGTTAAGCTTCCCAACGGGCAATCACTGGCTACTCAGTTTTGCGGACCCAGCCTGGCGGGGACGGATTCTGGGTGGGTTTGCATCGGTCTTTTTTATGGGGCAGTTTTTATCCCCGCTGCTGGCCGCGCCGATTGAAGACCGTTTAGGACTCAACGGTGTCTTTTGGGTCGGGTCGTTGCTGGCGCTGAGCTTGTCCGGGTTGCTGGTGCTGGTTCAGCGAGCCCGGCATTCCGAGTAATTATTCTCTTTTTTTTACATCAAACAGGCGGTTAAGCTTGTCGAATTCGGCGCGCAGCACCTACACTGCAAAA
>SKHR01000232.1 GCA_007116865.1 Marinospirillum sp.
CCAATTGAACAGGTTGAAGCATAGGATCAGGGGACCAGTGGTGTGACTCGGGCAGACTGCACAAAAATGGCGGGACGCGGCACTTCTAACATCAAGGAATGCTGATTGCCGGGTGAGGCTTCGGCCTGTGGTGACACCAGTTCGCTGGCGGCAATGTCCTGGGTGAAGGTCACCTGGCGGCTGGCATTGAGCAGCTCAATACGCAGGCGTGGCCACTCGGTTGGCTGACTGTTTTGCTGTACCAGAACAAACTGTAAACCAATGAGATCACGCTCGGAGCCAGGGCGAATACTCAGATCCTGGATGCCCCAGTGATGATTGATCTGGGCCTCAGAGGAGGGACTGGCTGCGGCAAGGATCAGAATCAAAGCCAGCACAACCACGGGAATAGCAAGCAGCCATAAGGGGCGTTTGCGCAGTCCGGCAGGCAATTTTTCCACCCAGGGTTGTCCTTGAGCGGTTAGCTTCTGCAGCCAGGCCTTGCCTTTGGTTTTCCAGGCGGGGGTTGGGCTGTTGTGGGTCGGGCTGGGCAGGGGGTCGCTGTCCGGGCGCAGGGCCAGGCTTTCCTCTTCATCCTGGATGGCAAAAGGGTCAGCCTGATCCATCCAGGATTCGTCGGTGTCATCCGGGTCTGTCAGCGCATTGCGCAGGGTTGCTTCAAAAGCATCCAGGTCTTCTTCGGCATCAAAACGCTGGGTGCTGGGGGGCAAGGGGTGTTCGTCCGCTGACTTGACCTGTGGCGGTGGCACCTGAGCCTGCCATTGATGAAAACGCGCATTGAAGATTTTTTTGCAGTCACCACAACGCACCGCACCATGTGCCTGTTGCATGACCTCAGTGGAAACCCTGAAGTGGCTGGCACAGTGCGGACAGACAGCAATGATCGGCGTGTCCGTGACTGACATGAAATCGATTAAACCTCTGTGTGGTTACGACGACCGCTGATGCGAACCCATTCCTGCTGCTGAGCCACGTCATCCAGCTCAAACCAGGGCTGGTAGGCTTCCATCACCGCTTGCGCCTGATGCTCCAAAATACCGGATAAAGCCAGTTGTCCACCTGGCTTAAGCTTTTGCGCCAAGCTCGGTGCCAGATCAATCAAGGGCCCAGCTAAAATATTGGCGACTAGAATATCACAGCTCATCGCGGGACACTGCTCAGGATAGCAAACCGGAAAACGTTCGACATTGATCTGGTTTAAACGCGCATTATTGTGGCTGGCCTGCAGGGCCTGAGGGTCTAGATCGACGCCCCAGGCTTTTTCTGCGCCCAGCAACAGCCCGGCAATCGCAAGAATACCGGAGCCACAACCATAGTCCAGCAGCTGTTTGCCTTCAAGTGACTGGGCATCCAACCATTGCAGGCACAGGGCTGTGGTGGGGTGGGTGCCGGTGCCAAAAGCCAGTCCTGGATCGAGCAGCAAATTGACGGCCTGAGGATCTGGCGGTGTTTGCCAGCTGGGCACCACCCACAGGCGCGGCCCCATGGGTAAGGGCTGAAAACTATCCATCCATTCGCGAATCCAGTCTTTGTCTTCCAGGATTTCAAACTGTATCTGTGGTGGTGGCAGTGTCGGAAAGGTGTTGTGCCACTGGTTTTCCAGCTGTTGGATCAAGCGAGAGGCTTCCAGCTTGCCATCATACAGCCCCAGAATCTGGGTCGAGGACCACAAGGGTGTGGTGCCGCGAATCGGCTCAAAGACGGGTTCGTCTTTGGCGTCGGTCAAGGTGATGGCGCAAGCACCGGCTTGCATCAACCAGTCTTCAACCTGGGCGGCTTGGGAGGGTGGTACCAGGGTTTTGATTTGCAACCAAGACATGAGCGCGCCTGAGCAAAAGCACAGCAGGCCCGAAGGCCTGCGTGGGAGTTACTGAGAGAGTTTCTTTTCCAGATAGTGGATATTGACACCACCGGCCTGGAAATGACAATCGCGTACCAGATCTTTATGTAAATCGGTATTGGTTTTGATGCCCTCAACCAGCAGCTCGTCCAGCGCTCCCCGCATCCGGGTTAAGGCGGCTTCACGGCTGGCGCCCCAGGTGATCAGCTTGCCGATCAGGGAGTCATAGTGCGGGGGCACGGAATAACCGGTGTAAATGTGCGAATCCATACGCACACCCAGCCCGCCAGGCGCGTGGTACATGCTGATCTTGCCCGGTGAGGGCATGAAGGTGCGGGGATCTTCGGCATTGATACGACACTCAAATGCGTGACCCATCACCTGAATGTTTTCCTGACGCAGACTCAGCGGCTCACCGGCAGCGATGCGCAGCTGTTCTTTGACAATGTCCACTCCGGTGACCATCTCACTCACCGGGTGCTCAACCTGAACCCGAGTGTTCATTTCAATGAAGTAGAAACGGCCGTCTTCGTACAGAAATTCAAAGGTGCCTGCACCCCGGTAGTTGATGGTGTGACAGGCCTGAATACAGGCTTTAAAAACTTCGCGGCGGGCATCTTCATCCAGCAAAGGCGCAGGGGCCTCTTCAATCACCTTCTGATGGCGGCGCTGTAAAGAGCAGTCACGATCATAGAGGTGAACCGCATTGCCCTGACCGTCAGCCAGCACTTGAATCTCGACATGGCGTGGGTTTTCGAGGAATTTTTCCATGTAAACCGTGCCATCACCGAAGGCGGCTGCGGCTTCTGCCTTGGTGACGTGAACCGCATTTAACAGTGAGCCTTCGGTATGCACTACGCGCATGCCGCGACCACCGCCACCGGCGGCAGCTTTGATGATGACCGGCAGGCCGATCCGACGTGCCACGGCAAGGATTTCTTCTGGATGGTCGGACAGGGGGCCATCAGAGCCAGGAACGGTGGGAACACCGGCTTTTTTCATCGCCGCGATGGCTGAAACCTTGTCACCCATCAAACGGATGGTGTCGGCTTTGGGGCCGATGAAAACAAAACCGGAGCGCTCGACCTGCTCCGCAAAATCTGCATTTTCTGCCAAAAAGCCATAACCGGGGTGAATCGCGGTGGCATCAGTGACTTCGCAGGCCGCGATCAGTGCCGGAATGTTCAAATAGGACTGGGTTGAAGGCGCAGGACCAATGCACACAGCCTCATCGGCTAAACGCACATGCATCAGGTCGCGGTCTGCCTTGGAGTGAACGGCAACGGTTTTAATGCCCATTTCACGGCAGGCCCGCAAAATGCGCAGCGCAATTTCGCCACGGTTGGCAATAACAACTTTTTCAAGCATAGAATTTCCTCTGGCGGTGTCTGGCACCGCTTAGCCCGGATTGCTTCAGCGAATCAGACGAGTAAAACCAAAGGCTGATCAAATTCAACCGGCTGACCATCTTCAACCAAAACCGCCTCGACGACACCGTCCTTGTCTGCTTCGATCTGGTTCATCATTTTCATGGCTTCAATAATGCACAGGGTATCGCCTTTTTTGACCGCTTTGCCCACTTCGATAAAAGGCGCCGCGCCAGGAGAGGAAGCACGATAGAAGGTGCCAACCATGGGTGATTTGACCTGATGTCCGCTGATTTTTGCGGGCTCAGCCGCTGGAGCAGCTGCTTCTGCGGCAGGTGCCTGGGCAGGCGCTGCAACGGGTGCGCTGGCGTAAATCGGCTGAGGGGCTGCCAGTTGGGTGGAGTGACGGCTGATACGAACCGCCTCTTCGCCCTCTTTGATCTCGATTTCGCTGATGTTGGATTCTTCGAGCAATTCGATGAGTTTTTTAACTTTACGGATATCCATGATAGGTCTCTTTCAGGTGAAAAAAATTAGCAATTCTTTGCCGACAGCTGTTGATCAGCAGCCTGCAAGGCCAGGGAGTATCCCTGAATGCCCAGCCCACAGATGACGCCCGTGGCCAGGTCAGAAAAATAAGAAAAATGCCGGAAATCCTCACGCGCATGCACATTGGAGAGGTGAATCTCAATAAATGGCAGCGCCACACCCGCCAAAGCATCTCTCAGGCCGACACTGGTGTGCGTCAGGGCGGCGGGATTGATCAGAATGAACTGGGTGCCATCGGTCAGCGCCTGGTGAACCCGGTCAATCAAGATGCCTTCGTGATTGCTTTGCAAGCAATCTAGCTGATGACCTAGATGACGGGCTTGCTGGGTGAGTGTTTCATGCAGGGTTTGCAGAGAGGTGTGGCCGTAGATATCGGGTTCACGTTGACCGAGCAGATTCAAATTGGGACCTTGAAGTAACAGCAGCTTGGCCATGAACCCTCCGTAAAAATGGCAGGGATCACCCCTGTCGGTCAATGAGCGACGCCCAATCAAGGGCGACTTTTAATCTGCCGGGAAGTTTGCCTAAAGTCTAACGGCTTGTCTAGCTTTTAGCGGCGTTTTCAACGATTTTGGCAACAATTTAAACGCCTGTTTGAGATTTTTATGGGTTAATCAGCCCTGACGTACCGATAAAGCCTGGTTCAGCGCGTTCAGATGTTGTTCAAGTTGGCGTGCATTCACTTCGCCCTGAATGCGCCAGTCTCTCAATTCTTCGCCCTGATAAAAAAACAGGAAGGTGGGTGGGCCAAAGAGTTGTTGCTGGCTCATCCAGGCCTGGGTGTCCGAGTCGATCCGGGTGAGGTCAAA
>SKHR01000131.1 GCA_007116865.1 Marinospirillum sp.
AAAGCCGCCGGGCTGGCGGTGTTAGCCCTTGGAGAGAATGTAAGTGGCATAGGTCAAGCACCTGTGTCCGGTTCTCAGTGAATTGGGAATCCCCTTCCTTCAGGGAGGGGAGCAGTCAAGATGGCCTTCACTCCAAACCTCATCCGGCTCACCTGAGTGTGGACTCGGCGGGTCGACTTTGTTTGTGGCGAGATGGAAGCGCCGATTGTTTTGCCAACGCTGAGTGGCGTGTCAGTGAACGCCTGGGTCAAACGCCGCGCTTTTTTGAGCTGGGTGATCAAGGGCGTTTTGAAACCCGTGACCATGCCGGGGTGACTGAGCTACTGAAGAAGGCCCAGCGCGCCTCCCCCCTGCAGTGGCTTTTTTTGCTGGAAAGCCGCACTCGCTGGGTGTTGGCTGCGTTGCTCAGCTGCATCTTGTTGACTGGCTGGATGATTGCCTATGGCTTGCCCAGTGTGGCAAAGGTGATCGCCATGCAATTGCCCGCATCAACAGCGATCAGTGTCAGTGAGCAGGTTTTGGGTCAGCTGGATCGTCAATTCTTAAATCCCACGCAACTACCTCAGGCAACCCAGCAGCGCTTTTCAAACACGCTTCCAAACGCTGGTGGATCATGCCGATTCACCCTTTGATCTGCGCCTGGAATTTCGCCGTGGTGGTGCGTTCCTGGGAGCAAGTGCACTGGCATTGCCCTCCGGTCTGGTGATCATGACCGATGAGTTGGTCAAGCTGGCTCAGGACGATGATGAGCTGGTAGCGGTCATGGCTCATGAGGTTGGGCATATTGTGCATCGCCACGGCCTGCGCCAGGTGATCCAGCACTCTGCCCTTGGGCTGGTGATGAGTTATCTGACCGGTGATGTGTCTTCAATTGTTGCTATGTTACCGCTGGTGCTGGTTCAGCAGGGTTATTCCAGAGACTTTGAACGCGAAGCCGATGCCTATGCCCTGAACTATCTGTTGGCCGAGGGTTTATCCCCTCGGCACTTTGTCCATATAATGCAGCGGCTTGAGGAAAAAGCAGGTCGAGAGACGAATGCTTTTTCTCATTATTTGTCGACCCATCCACCCACCAGTGAGCGTGTTCAGCCCTTTGTTGAAGCTGCTGAGCGGTGAGATGGCTTTGAAGTAGTCGGGAGTCTGTTGATGGCATTGCGTAGTTTTAAGGGTATCTCCCCCAAGTTGGGTGCGGCGGTTTTTGTCGATCCTCTGGCTTTGGTTTTGGGCGATGTGCATCTGGGGGATGATGTGTCGGTCTGGCCGGGCGCCGTGATTCGGGGTGACATGCATCAGATACGCATTGGCCGGGCAACCAGTGTGCAGGATGGCAGTGTTTTGCATATTACTCATGCCAGTGATTTTAATCCGGGTGGTTTTCCTTTGATCATTGGTGAAGAAGTCACCATCGGTCATCAGGCAATTTTGCATGGCTGCACGGTGGGTAATCGCATTTTGATCGGCATGGGTGCACGGGTGCTGGATGGAGCGGTGATTGATGATGAGGTCATCGTTGCGGCTGGCGCATTGGTGCCACCAGGCAAACATCTGCAAAGCGGTTATGTCTATGCCGGTCAGCCGGCCAAACCCTTAAGAGCCATCACGGCAAAAGAAAAGGCCTTTTTTAGTTATACCGCCGCCAACTATGTGAAGCTGAAAAATGAGCATCTTGCCGAGGATTGGATGCAATGAGTGACGCCAAGAATAGCGGGGCAAAAACGGGTTTTAATCAGCAGTTGCGGAACCTAAAGCCTTGGCAGCAGCAGGTGTTTGCTTTAGTTTTGGCGCAGCGCAGTGCCCCCAACTATGTGCTTTTTTGTGAAGCCCTGAGCTGGGGTGACCCAAGTGCATTTAAGCAGTTGCTGGCGTTGCTATGGGAGCATTGGCTGGCACCAGAATCCAAGATTAACTGGGTGGTGCAGCAGGAAAAGCTGCCCCTAATGGCTCCTGAGCCCGGTGATTTCGATGTCTACGGAGTTTATCCTGCACTGGATGCGGTCATGGCGTTGGAGTTGGCCGTCGAGGGGCTGATTGAGGTGGATGCTGAATTGGCCGTGCGCGCCAGCCGCTTATCTCGCAGCAGTGTGCAGGCTTATCTGCTGGAGTCCCTGGCGGCTGAGCCGGAAACCTTTTCACCCCCGGTTGGCTGGGTCAAGCAACAACCCCTGATGCAGGATGAACAGGACTTTCAGGACGCTGTGCTAGAAATGCTGGAGCAAGCGGATCGGCCGCGTCCAGCGCTGCTTCAAGCACTGAAGCAGCTGGCACACAATCAGGGAGTGAGTAATTTGGGTATCTGTCTGGCAGATGATTAAAAGCTAGGCATGGGCTGAATGCAGTTTTTCAATCAACTGGTCTTCGATATCAAAACGTTCTGCCAGAAGCTCGCCGATCTGGCTCAGATTCGACTCCAGCCTCTGAAGTGCTGCCGGGTTTAGCTGACTATCTAAATCCATAAGCTGATGGGTCAGGGTATGAAGTTTGGGCAGGGCTTGATCAAGTAAAACCAGTGCTGGCTGGTCACCAAAAGCCTGCGCTTCTTTCATCAGTTGCTCGTAAATCTCAAAGTGACCGGCACTCAGGTAGTCGGTCAGCCATTCACGAAAACCCTCCAAAGCCTCGGTGCTGGTTTTGCCCTGGTCGGCCAATGCTTTGGTCAGGCGGTAATAGCTGACCAGTAGCTGGCGACGTTCTTCAAGCCAGCGGTCAATCAGTTCATGAACACCACCCCAGCGCTCTTGGGCAGTCTGGCAGGATTCCAGCATGGTTTGTCTCCGTGTTCTCTGATGATTTCAGTGTCCTTTTTTCGCTCTGGGCTTGCAAGCCCTTGATGAATAATTCGACAGGTTTTTTTGTGTGGGTTGCTGGTCTTGCAGACAGGAAGTTTATACACTTAGCGCTATTGTTTTAACTAAGGAGCGGCTATGAGGCTGAAGGTTCTGGTGTGGCTGGTTGTGTTTGCCTTGTTAAGTGGCACCAGTTTCTCATCTGTCGCCCAGGCGGATGAGGTGGTTTATGTACCGCTGCAACCTGCTTTTGTGACCAACTATGGTGGGCCTGGCCGACTGAAATACCTGAAGGTGGATATCACGCTGATGGTCAGTGCGCCGCGCGCTCAGCAGGCGCTGGAGTTGCACATGCCACTGGTGCGTAACACCATTGTGCTGAGTCTGGCGCGTCAAACCGACAATAATGTGTCGAGTACTTCGGGGCAGGAACGGATTCGCCGCCAGTTGCTACAGGATTTACAGGAAACCCTGGAAAGAAATCTTGAACACCCCATCGTTGATGAGGTGCTGTTTACCAACTTTATTTATCAGAACTAGCCTCTTCCTGAGTCGACGCCTCACCTGGGTTGGCAGGTGACTCTGGCGTTTCTTCTGCATCCCCAGGTGTTGAGTTCCCTGTCAGCTCTGATTCGGATGGTGGCACCGTCTGCGTGGTTTCCAGCGTGCCGCGACTCAAACTGGACAAGACAAACAATAGGTCGTCTTTGGCTTCAATGCGAATCGGGCCCTTGGCCAGGCTTTTATCATCCAGCTGAATCACACTGCGTAGCAAAGGCTGGTTTTCCGCTTTACTCACTTGGGTCACGCCACCATCGGGGTGCTGGCGCTGTAGCCGGCGCAGCAACAGCCAGCGGGTGAGCGGGGGGAAGCCATAAATCAAGCTGGCCAGCAACGCTTTACGGGCCGGTTTCACACTGAGCAGGCTGAACAGCGGGCGCAAGTCGCCTTGATTAAGCCGCAGGATGCGCAGGTAATCAACGAAACCCTGCCAGCCACCCTGCTCAAGCACCGGAGTGAAATAACGCAGCTGTAACTGATGCCCTTGATCTGAGGTGTATTGACAACCAGCCAGCGGTAACAGGGACAGGTTTAAACCATAGCCCATGCGTTGAGCCAAAAGCAGGGTGGTTGACCCGGCAGCGACGATGACGCGCCGCGCCGAAAAGGTTTGCTGATCCGTCGTTTTGGCCAGGTAGCCGCCATCCGGCTGGCGGCGTAGATCGGTGATACGGGTGCTGCACAGCAGCTCGCAGGTATGACCGCTGGCATGCCATTGATCCACTTGGCGCTGACTGTCTGGATCCAGCTGAGGTTGCGCATCGACCAGCGCAATATGTAATGCCTGCTGAGTTGAGGTTAAAGCATTCATTTCAGCAAGGCCGCTACTGGCGCTGCCGATGATCAACAAGTCATAGGGGGTTGTGGCTGGCATAGTCGTGTCCTTTGGCGCTCATGCAAAACGTCAGTATGCATGATTTTAGCCAGCCTTGCATGGCAGGGCCAGTGCCAGGCTGGCCTGGGTTTTAATGGCCGCCGTGCCCGCCACCGCCACCACCGCCGCCACTACCACCATCGTTGCTGCCGGCTTCACGGCGTGCGGCCTCACGACGAAGATTCTCCAGTCTTGCCAGCTCTCTTTTTTGTCGTTCAAGATATTTGTACTGGGCATCCATATCTGCTGAGTGGCGGGCAAAATCTTCGTTGTTGAGAAAGCCAGAGGCATCACGTCGGCCGATTCCCATGCCGCCCATTTC
>SKHR01000212.1 GCA_007116865.1 Marinospirillum sp.
CGCACCGGATTGAATATTGCCTTGCAGGTCGGCTTCATAACCCTGCAAACGCTTGCCGGTGTTATTGACGATATAGCCGTCCTTATCCAGGTCAAAGTAACCCGCGCGAGTGTATTCAATCTGCCCCTGGTCGGAAATGATAAAAAAACCATTGCCGTTGATCGCCAGATCCAAAGCCCGATCCGTGTAATCAATGTTGCCCTGAGCAAATTGTTGCGACACCCGCTCAACCAGCACCCCGGAGCCGGTTGAAAAACGCCCGGTCCCCAAAATGCTTGAAGCATACACATCACCAAACTCAGCCCGTGATTCTTTGAAACCGACAGTGCTGGCGTTGGCAATATTGTTGCCGGTCACACTCAGGTCCATCTGCGCGCCGCGCAAACCGGAAAGACCTACATTAAAACCCATGATGTTTGCTCCCCTGTCGGATCAATCAGTTGATGACTTTCACGTCACGCAGTGGAACAGGCTGATCCATTCCACTGACATTGATTAAAATTTCTCCGCGCGCACCCGCATTCAGTGCCACACTGCTGACATTGCGCGCCAAGTAAAGGTCTTCAGATTGCGTCTGCCCTTCTGCCATAGAGAAGGCGCGGAACTGATAGGCACCTGGTGGAAAAGGCTCGCCCGCCGTATCCAACCCATCCCATTCAAAGCTGACATCCCCCTTCTCCCGCGAGCCTAGGGAAATATCACCGATATACTCCCCGCCCTGGGTGTAGACAGCGACAAACACATCAGGCGAAGACTGGTTCAAGTCAATTGTGCCCTTAACAGGCTGACCGGGCGTCAGCTCTGCCCAATCACTGCGAACCTGCACTTGACGACCAACCAGGGTCGATGCCTGCAACGCCTGAGTGGACTGCAAGGCCGTAGCAAACTGCTGCACGGTCTGATTCAGATTGGTGATGCCTTCCAGTGATGAAAACTGAGCCAGCTGGGCGATATACGCGGTGTTATCCTGCGGATCAAGTGGGTCCTGATGCTCTAACTGAGTGATCAGCAGCTTCATGAACTCGTCTTTACCCAGCTCGTCATTACGACGCGCGCTATCCGCCGCTCTTTGCTGGTTCTGCACTTGCAGGTTCTGATAGAAGTCGGTTTTTTCAATGCTCATCAGCGTATCTCTGCTTGTCACTTGTTTGCCGCTTTGACTCAAGCGGCAAAACCTTGCCGCTCATTAGGCGCCCTGACCCAGGGTCAGCACACGTTGCACCATCTGTTTGTTGGTATTCATGACTTCTACGTTCATTTGAAAAGAACGCGAGGCTGCCAACATATCGGTCATTTCTTCGACCACATTCACATTAGGATAGAACACATAACCTTCTTCGTTAGCCATGGGATGATGCGGCTCATAGCGCATCTGTAATTCCTGATTGCTTTCAACAATGCCCAGCACACTCACACCCTCACCGGCCACATGCTGAGGCGCAAAGCTGGTCACCGGGTTGGTAAAGCCATTGGCATCCGTGATCCCCTGCTTGTAACGCTCCAGCATTGGCGCAAAAACGGGTTTGCGGGCGCGGTAGGTTTCCTCAATTGAGGAGCTGACACTCTGCGCATTGGCCAGGTTGGATGCCGTCGTATTCAAGCGCACACTTTGGGCATTCATCCCCGTGCCGGCAATATCAAAAATACGATTCAGTGACATGAGTTATCCCCTATCAGGCCTGGTCTTTCAGCGCACGGCTCAGGCCAGAAAACTTGCTGTTTAAAAAGGTAAAGCTGGCCTGAAAGTCCATCGCATTTTTTGCAAATTCGGCTTGCTCGATATGAGTTTCCACGGTGTTGCCATCAATGGCTGGCTGATGGGGAATGCGATACATCAACGAGCTGTCCATGGTCATGGCTTCGCCGCCAATATGGCGCGACGAAGTACGCGCCAGACTCATACGCTCACGGTTTTCGTATTCACCACGCAGGATGCCTTTAAAGTCCAGGTCTCGCGCCTTATACCCTGGCGTATCACTGTTCGCCAGGTTGTTTGCTAAAACTGCCGAGCGCTGAGAGCGTACGCTCAGTGCCTGGGGGTGCAAACCTAATGCGTTATTAAAGTTGATGGACATCACAGCCTCCCGTGTTTTGCCTTAATGCATTCAATTTGCGTGCCATATAAAAATAAATACTATAAAACAACAGCCTAGGTTTTTTTGTTGGTCTTATCTATGTCTGGATTCGCTAGACAGAAGCCAAAGCGGCAAACCTGTGCCGCCTAGTGGTGTTAAGCGATAAAATCAGGCATCATTCAAAACAGTATTTCAATCACACCATGCTGATCGGGATTGAACATGGATTTTGCATTTTCCCTTTTGCGTCAAATGCGCGATAGCTTGCGTGACCTTGCCCCGGTTGTATTGGTCATTGGTTTTTTTCAGCTGGTCGTTATTCGCCAGCCCCTGCCAGACTCTGTTCAACTGTTTGATCTGGTCAGCGGACTTTTTTTTGTTGTCCTGGGACTCACCCTCTTTATTAAAGGCTTACAACTTGGGTTATTTCCCGTGGGCGAAAACCTGGCCCAGGCTTTTGCTCGCAAAGGCTCTGTGTTCTGGCTGCTGGTGTTTGCCTTTGCCCTGGGATTTGGCTCCACTGTGGCTGAACCTGCGCTTATTGCGGTGGCCGGTAAAGCGGCTGAAGCGGTTGCCGAAGGCGGCTTGATTGCTGCCACTGAAACGGCGCAAAATCAGTTTGCTTTTAATCTGCGCATGGTGGTGGCAGCTTCGGTTGGCACTGCGGTGGTGGTGGGGGTTTGGCGTATCCTGACTGGCTGGCCTTTACACCTGATGATCATCGCCGGTTATGTGATCGTGCTTTTGCTCACCCTGATCGCGCCCCAGGAAATCATCGGCATTGCTTATGATTCGGGCGGGGTGACCACCTCAACCATCACCGTGCCTTTGGTGACTGCACTGGGAGTCGGCCTGGCAACAGCGATCAAAGGGCGTAATCCCATGCTGGATGGTTTTGGCTTGATCGCCTTTGCCTCGGTCATGCCGATTATTTTTGTGCTGGCTTATAGCCTGATCATGATTTAACCCGGAGGCTGGCGAATGTCTTTTTTTGTGATTCTGCTCGACACCCTGCTGGACATCCTGCCGATTGCCGCGATCATCTTCGGCTTCCAGTATCTGGTGATTCGCAAACCCATCAGGCACCTACCTCAGGTCTTAGCCGGTTTTGTGATGGTACTGTTTGGCCTGGCTTTCTTTCTACAGGGACTTGAGCAGGCACTGTTTCCAATGGGAGAGTTGATGGCCTTACAGCTGACCTCTGACCAGGTGCTGCCTCAACTGGCCAGCGATCTCCAGCGCCATTGGACCGACTATTACTGGGTGTATATTTTTGCCTTTACCATCGGTGCCAGCACCACCATTGCCGAGCCTTCGCTGATCGCGGTGTCAATCAAGGCCGGGGAGATCTCCGGTGGTACGATTGATCCACTGATGCTGCGTATTGCCGTTGCTCTGGGCATGGCCTTTGGCATCACTCTGGGCACCTGGCGTATTGTGATGGGTTATCCATTGCACTGGTTTGTACTAGGGGCTTATATCCTGGTGATCATTCAAACCCTAAGATCCCCCAAGAACATCATTCCTTTGGCATTTGACTCTGGCGGCGTCACGACCTCTACGATCACGGTGCCGATCATCGCTGCATTAGGCCTGGGAATGGCCACCAGCATTCCCGGACGCAGCCCGATCATGGATGGGTTTGGCATGATCGCTTTAGCTTGCTTGTTCCCCATCATCACGGTGATGGGTTATGCGCAAATTGCGGCCTGGTTGGAAAAGCGTAATGGGGCGCCTTCTCCCAAGACCCCTTAACTGATCTTTTCAGAGGAACTGAACCATGCGATTTAAACTGATTCTGGCGTTTACCGACGAAGACAAAACGGATGCGTTACTGGAAGCCGCACGCAACGCTGGGGCAACCGGTGCCACCATCATCAACCACGCACGCGGGGAAGGGTTAAAAAAAGCACGAGGCATTTTTGGCCTTGAGGTCACAGCCCAACGAGATGTCTTGCTTTTTCTGGTTGAGGAACATCGAAGTCGTAAAATTCTGGAAACCCTTGCCGAAGTCGGTGAGTTCGATGACTCACCGGGCACCGGCATTGCTCTGCAATTGGACGTAGAAGATGCGCTTGGCGTCAAACATCAAATACTCTCCTTATCAGAAAACCTTAAGGATGAAATCTGAGGACACCCCTATGAGTGATAAAAATATGATGCTGGTTAGAGATGTCATGAAAAGCGGTTGCTGCCAGGTGGATGGTTTGACCACGGTTGCTGACGCACTGAAACTGATGCGTTATGAAAGAGCCCATGCACTGATCATTCGTAAACGCGATGCAGCGGATGAGTATGGATTGGTGCTGGTTTCTGATATTGCCAAAAAAGTGCTGGCACTCAACAAAGCACCCGACCGGGTCAATGTCTATGAAATCATGTCCAAACCGGTACTGGGTGTCAAACCCGATATGCAGGTGCGCTACTGTGC
>SKHR01000026.1 GCA_007116865.1 Marinospirillum sp.
CGGGATGGTCACCCCCTCTTCACCGGCTTTGTGAATGCCGCGCTGGCACATAAGGCTGCACGTAAAACTTCAGGAACCCCTGCATGACCCAACAACGGATTGACCTGAACCAACTCAGCCTGGGCAATGATTTGCCCTTTGTGCTGCTGGGCGGTATGAATGTGCTGGAATCCCGCGATCTAGCCTTGCAGGTCGCCGAGCATTATGTGACGGTCACTCAGCGTCTGGGTATTCCTTACGTTTTTAAAGCCAGTTATGACAAGGCCAACCGTTCTTCGATTCACTCCTACCGTGGCCCCGGCCTGGATGAAGGTTTAAAGCTGCTGGAAGAAATCAAAACCACCTTTCAGGTGCCCGTGATCAGCGATGTGCATGAAGTGGATCAGGTCAAGCCCGCCGCCCAGGTGCTGGATATCCTGCAACTGCCCGCTTTTCTGGCGCGTCAGACAGATCTGGTCAGTGCCTTGGCTGCCAGCGGCAAACCCATCCATATTAAAAAACCCCAGTTCATGTCACCGAATCAGGTCGGCAATCTGGTGGAGAAATTTGCTGAGTGCGGCAACGAACAGGTGATGCTGTGTGAACGCGGCAGCTGCTTTGGTTATGACAACCTGGTGGTGGATATGCTTGGCTTTGGGGTGATGAAACAAATGGCAGGCCACTGCCCGATCACCTTTGATGTGACCCACGCACTGCAAATGCGTGATCCTTCGGGGCAGGCCAGTGGCGGACGACGCCAACAGGTGGTCGATCTGGGCCGCGCTGGCATGAGCCAGGGCCTGGCCGGACTGTTTTTGGAAGCCCACCCCAACCCGGATGCAGCGCGCTGCGATGGCCCGTCTGCCCTGCCCTTGCATCAGCTTGAACCCTTTTTAACCCAAATGAAGGCGGTGGATGATCTGGTTAAATCCCTGCCGCCTCTTTTCATCGACTAAAAGCACAAAAAACGATCTCTGGAGACTTCCCTGCATGGCTAAAATTATCGACATCAAAGGACGTGAAGTACTGGATTCACGCGGCAACCCCACGGTGATGGCAGATGTTCTGCTGGAAGGCGGCTTTAAAGGCAGCGCCTGCGCTCCTTCGGGTGCCTCTACCGGCTCACGCGAAGCCCTGGAGCTGCGTGACGGAGACAAAAACCGCTATCTGGGCAAGGGGGTTTTGCAGGCGGTCAGCAACGTCAATGGCGCGATCCGTGAGGCACTGCTGGGTCAGGATGCCACGGATCAGAAAAACATTGACGGGCTGATGCTCAAGCTTGATGGCACCGACAATAAAGCCAAGCTGGGTGCCAACGCGATTCTGGCGGTTTCTTTGGCCGCCGCCAAAGCCGCCGCCGCTGCCAAGGGTGTCGAGCTGTTCGAGCACATTGCTGAGATCAATGGCACCCCCGGTGTGTATTCCATGCCGGTGCCGATGATGAACATTTTGAATGGCGGTGAACACGCCGACAATAATGTCGATATTCAGGAGTTCATGGTGCAGCCGGTTTCTGCCCCCAGCTTTGCTGAGGCCTTGCGGGCCGGTGCAGAGATCTTCCATGCTCTGAAAAAAGTATTGAAAGACAAGGGGCTGAGCACTTCTGTCGGTGATGAAGGCGGTTTTGCGCCCAACCTGGCCTCAAATGCCGATGCCCTGGCGGTGATCAAGCAGGCAGTCGCAGATGCGGGCTACCAACTGGGCAAGGACATCACCCTGGCGCTGGATTGTGCCTCCTCTGAGTTTTACAAAAACGGACAGTATGATCTGGCCGGTGAAGGGCAGGTTTTTTCTGCTGAAGGCTTCAGTGACTACCTGGCTCAGCTGTGTGAAGACTACCCCATCGTCTCTATCGAGGACGGACAGGATGAGTCTGACTGGGCGGGCTGGAAGGTGCAAACCGAGAAGCTGGGTGCCAAGGTGCAACTGGTCGGTGATGACCTGTTTGTCACCAACACAAAAATCCTGCATGAAGGGATCGATAAAGGCATCGCCAACTCTATCCTGATCAAGTTCAACCAGATCGGCTCACTGACTGAAACCCTGGAAGCCATCCAGATGGCGAAAGATGCGGGCTACACGGCAGTGATTTCGCATCGCTCCGGTGAAACTGAAGATGCCACCATTGCCGATCTGGCCGTGGGCACTGCCGCAGGGCAAATCAAAACCGGCTCCTTGTGTCGTTCAGATCGGGTGGCCAAGTACAACCGCCTGCTGGTGATTGAAGAAATGCTCGGCAGCAAAGCCCCCTATCCTGGCTTGAAAGCCATCAAAGGTCAGGGCTGAAGCCTGCGAGGTGAGACTTGCTTAAACTGGTCACACTCATCTGCTTGTTACTGCTGGCCGTGATCCAGTTCCGCCTTTGGTGGGGAGAAAACGGCCTGTTGGAGTACTTTGAGCTGCGCCAACAGGTCGCGCTGCAAGCCGAAGAAAATGACCAGTTGCGCAAGCGCAACCAGCGCCTGGATGCCCAGGTTCAGGATTTAAAAGATGGATTGCAAGCCGTGGAAGAACGTGCTCGCTATGATCTGGGCATGATCGGCCAAACCGAGCGTTTTTACTGGTTGATCGGTGAACCGCCACGGGTTTTCCAACTGCCCGACGATACTGTCTCTGAAGCGGGTGCTTCCCGGTGAGCAGCCCGCCCCTTTATTGTGTGATCCCCGCTGCGGGCATTGGCCAGCGTATGCAGGCCGAGCTGCCCAAGCAGTACCTGCCTTTACAAGGGGTGACACTGCTTGAAGTCACCTTGAGCCGTCTGCTGACCGCCTTCCCTCACGCCCGTTTTTGTGTGGCCCTGCACCCTCAGGATCAGTGGTGGCCTGCCTGTGAGGTGCGCCTGAAAAACCGCTGGCCGCAAGCCTGTATTGAGCGCGTCGAAGGCGGTGCCGAACGTGCCGACTCGGTGTTGGCGGCCCTGGATCATCTGGCCCAGGACGCCCCGGCGGATGCCTGGGTGCTGGTTCATGATGCAGCGCGCCCCTGTGTGACTCAGGCAGATCTGCAGCATCTCTGGTCGGTGGCTTCGGCCCATCCGGTCGGTGCCTTGCTGGCCGCTCCGGTCAGCGACACCATCAAACACGCCCAGACGCAGACGGCCTGTGTCAGTCATACTCAGGATCGCCAGGCTTTATGGCATGCCCTGACGCCGCAGATTTTCCCCTTGGCACAACTGCAACCGGCCCTGAAAAACGCACTGGCGGCAGGGCACCCGGTCACCGATGAGTCGTCTGCGATGGAGTGGGCCGGTTTTGCCCCCGCTCTGGTTCCAGGGCGCAAAGACAATATTAAAATCACTCAGCCGGAAGACCTGGCGCTGGCCGAGTTTTTGCTGAATCAAACATCCCCCGCTGAGGTGACCCAGATGCGCATCGGTCAAGGTTTTGATGTTCACCGTTTTGGACCTGGCGATCACCTGGTGATCGGCGGCGTCCGCATTCCTTACCATCAGGGGCTGGTTGCCCATTCCGATGGCGATGTTTTGATTCACGCCCTGTGTGATGCTTTGCTGGGCGCCTGCGGCCAGGGGGATATCGGCCATCATTTTCCTGACACCGATCCCCAGTGGGCCGGTGCGGATAGCCGCATGCTGTTGCGTGCTGTGTTTCAAACCCTGCAACAGGCGGGTTATTGCTTGGGCAATGCCGACCTGACGCTGATCGCCCAGGCCCCCAAAATGGCCCCTCATTTGGCGGCGATGCGCCAGTGCCTGGCCGAAGACCTGCAATGCCAACCTGCGCAAATCAATATCAAAGCCACCACCACTGAAGAGCTGGGTTTCACCGGACGCAAAGAAGGCATTGCCGCCCAGGCGGCGGTGTTGCTGTTGCCGCAATGAGCCTGGCAAATTTCGATCACCTCAAACAGGCGGCCCTGACACCGGCACACGCCTGGCCGGAAATTCCGCAACAAGCCCGCTATCGCCTCCAGCCTGAGGATTTTCTGGTTGAAGAGCAGCTCGGCTTTGAGCCGGAAGGTCAGGGGGAACATCTGTTTTTGTGGGTAGAAAAACGCGGCTGCAATACCGCCTGGGTGGCGGAGCAACTGGCCAGACAGCTGCAAGTCAAACCACTGGCAGTGGGTTTCAGTGGCTTAAAGGATCGTCATGCCGTCACCCGTCAGTGGTTTTCGGTGCAGCGTCCCGGACAGCCTCTGCCGACCCAACTGCCCAGCGGTGAAGGCTGGCAAACCCTGAGGGCGGCACTGCATCCACGCAAATTAAAACGCGGGGTACACAAGGCCAATCGTTTCTGTTTGCGCCTGTGGCTGGATCAGGGTTCGGGCGTGCCAATCGACCAGGTACAGCAGCGTTGGCAATCACTGGTACAGCAGGGGTTTCCCAACTACTTTGGACCTCAGCGTTTTGGTCATGAAGGGCGTAACCTCGATTTAGCCTGGGCCATCTGGATGAACCGCAGCCAGGCAGTACCGAAAAAACGCGCCCTGCGCAGCCAGTATTTATCCGCCCTGCGCAGTGCCCTGTTCAACGCCTGGTTGAGTGAAGCCGTGAACAATGACACCTGGCAC
>SKHR01000242.1 GCA_007116865.1 Marinospirillum sp.
ACTCAATCCAACTGATACTCTATTTGGAGTCACAGCCATGCAACGCCTGACGCTCTGCAGCCTGCTTATGCTGTGGATCACGACCAGCCAGATCACCGCTCAGTCTTTGCAAACCGACAGGCATGAATTAGCTGTGGAGCCGATTGCTAACGGGCTGGTTCACCCCTGGTCCCTGGCCTTTATCTCCGATCAGCAGCTCTTAATCACCGAGCGCCCCGGCCGTTTGTTGAGACTCGACCTGGACCAAGGCCGCCGCTATGAAATCAGTGGTCTGCCAGCCATTGCCGCCAGTGGACAGGGCGGTTTACTTGATATCGCCCTGCATCCCGAGTTTGATTCCAATCAGTTGATCTACCTGAGCTTCTCTGACCAGACCCAAGAAGGAATGACCACCCGGGTGATTCGTGCCCGTCTCAAGGAAGACCAGCTTGAAGACCTCACCGATATTTTTACCGCCCTGCCACGCTCATCACGTGGTTTTCACTTTGGCAGTCGGCTGGTTTTTGATGCTCAGGGATATTTGTACATCAGTGTCGGAGACCGGGGAGAAATGCAGCGTGCCCAGGACCTGTCTGATCATGCAGGCACGGTGGTACGCCTGCATGATGATGGGCGTATTCCCAGTGACAACCCCTTTGTCGGCCAGGCAGAAGCGCGGGATGAAATCTATACCTATGGACATCGCAACCCTCAAGGCATGATTTACTGGCCGGAGCGGGATGAGATCTGGATCAACGAACACGGCCCTCGTGGAGGCGACAAGATCAATCGACTGATCGCGGGCAGCAACTATGGCTGGCCCCTGGTCACCTATGGCACTCACTATGATGGCCGCAGTATCACGCCCCATACCCAACTGCCCGGCATCAAGCCACCTCTGCTGGACTGGACACCCTCCATCGCACCGAGCGGCCTATTGCGGGTAACCTCCACACAGTTTCCACACTGGCAAGATCAGTTACTCAACGGCGCGCTGGCCGGTCAGCGACTGGTGCGTGTCTCTGTCACTGAGAGTGACCAGGGTGACCTGCTTTTGGTCGAGGAAGAACGCATGCTGGGTTCACTCGGCCATCGAATTCGGGATGTGCGTCAAGGCCCGAATGGCGATCTCTGGTTGCTCACCGATGCAGCCAATGGGCAATTGCTGCGCCTGCGTGCCGCAGATTAAATGGCATTTTTCTTGCTTACTTCCTGAGCAACTATTCCTCACCCATGGCTATTCTCAGGAGGCATCATGAATCTTGTTGCTGTCTATGGCACCTTAAAAAAAGGCCTGTGCAACCATCATTTGCTGCAATCCGCGCGTTATCTGGGAAACGACGTGATTCACAGCCTGGTGCTTTACGATCTGGGCCCCTACCCCGGCGCCAAACCTGAGTCGTCACAAGGGATTGAGATAGAGGTTTATCTGGTCAGTGAAGCCACATTGGCAGACCTGGACGCCCTGGAAGAGTGCAATCTACAGCAACCGGATCAAGGCATGTATCGCCGTGATGCACTGCCAACCCGCTACGGGCTGGCATGGGTGTATGTCTATAACCGATCAGTTCAAGGCTGTGCGCGACTGGATCAGGGCGCCTGGCTGCCTCAAATTGCTTGAGTACGCTTGTGCCACATGGCGTCTTTACAGTCAGGACACACACTATGGATCACTCGAAGCGCCTGAGAAGGCTGTAGCGCCACCTGCTCAGGCAAAGTCCAGTGCTCATTTTTCATGCTTTTTAGGCGGTTGCAGAAACTGCAACGCACATAGGTGCCGGCCGGTGTGATTTCAGCATTGGTAATATCTTCGATAGAGACAGGACGTTCAAAAGGCTCTTCTTTGAGTAAGAAGTGCTTCATCTCAACCGCCTGTTCTGCTAAGGGTGTCAGCTGTAGCTCCAAAAAACGTTTGTGTGTCGGCGAGTCACAACGATAAGGGCGATACAGCACTTGCTGGCGCAAGCGACACAGCTTTAAACAGGATTCCACATACATTCTTGTGGTGTCGCTGGTAATAAAGTGGCGCAGTGGTAAACCGATCACCTTGTTTTGTGCCAGGCTGTCGGCGGCCTGCCCATCAGCAGCCGCTTGATCCCAACCCGATGAAAGCCGGGTGATGATATTGTCCTTATCGACCTGCACAATGACCGTTTCTTGTGGTGTATCACGACTGGCATCATAGTGACCCAGATAGCTGGGATGACTCATGCTCCACCTCCCATCCAGACACTGGCAATTTGAGGTTTACCCAGCAGGTAACCCTGCAAGTAATCCGCCTTATTTTCCAGCAACCAGTCTAATTGCGCCTGATTTTCTACCCCCTCAACCACAACCTTCAGTTTCAGCGCATGAGCCATCGCAATCATGGCGCTGACCAGGGTTTGAGTTTCCTCAGAGCGGTCTAACTCGTAGGTAAAACCTTTGTCGATTTTCACCAAATCAACCGGCAGGTTTTTCAGCATCGACAAGGAGGCATAGCCGGTTCCAAAATCATCGAGCAGAATTCGGCTGTGTTGGCTTTGTAATTGAATCAAGGTCTGCGACATCAGCCCAAGGTTATGCATGATGGCTGTTTCTGTGACCTCAAAGTCAAAGCGATGAATCGGATGGTCATAGCTGCGAGCAATACGCTCTAGCTGCATTGCCAATTCAGGGGTGCGAAACTGCATGGCTGACAGATTTATGCTGACTCGCACGTCACTGGGAAGCGCCTGTGTACGGCAGTCAAAGCACACCGCCTGAAAAATGGCTAACCCCAGTTTTTCGATGGCCCCTTTCTGCTCAGCGACCTCGATGAATTGATCCGGATAAATCAGCTTGCCTTCGCCATCCTGTAAACGCACCAAAGCCTCATATTCCACTGGTTGCTGAGGATCGCTGCCTGAAAAAATCGGCTGATAGTGCATTTGAATGTAACGCTCGGGCGCTTCAATCGCCTGCCAAACCAGCTGTATCAGCTTGTTGTTCTCAATGATTTGGACTTCATGCTCTTCATCAAACACCTGCCAGGTGTTACGTCCCTGTGCTTTGGCTTTGTACATCGCCGCATCCGCACGACGCATCAAATCTTCCACACAGTGACCATGCGCCGGATAAAAAGCCACCCCAATAGAGGCACTGAGGCGATGAGAGCTTTTGGCAGTGATATAAGGCTGTGACAGGCTATCAATCAGATCCTTCACGACCACTTCAGCATCTTCACGCTTTTGTAAACGCGAAAGCACCAAAACAAATTCATCGCCACCAATCCGTGAGGCCAGGTCATTATCACGGATACGCGCCATGATCCGCTGGGTGGCTTCTCGTAACACCAGATCACCTTCAGCGTGACCATAGTGATCGTTCACTTCTTTAAATTTGTCCAGATCAACAAAGATCACCGCCATTTGATCCGACTGCTCTGGCACACGCAGTAATTTGGTTTCCAAAAAGCGCGTCAGCAAAGTCCGATTGGGCAGCCCCGTGAGCACGTCATAAAAAGCCAGTCGGTCCAGTTGATCCTGATGGTTTTTACGCTCAGTGATGTCGGAAAAGATGCCCACGTAAAAGGTCTGGCCAGAATGGTCATTGTGCACGCGACTGATCTGCAGCCATTCAGGATACACTTCCCCGGATTTGCGCCGGTTCCAGATTTCACCACTCCACCAGCCATGGTGTTGTAATTCCTGCCACATGGACTGATAAAAGCTCTGGCTGTGACGACCCGAATTCAAAATAGCCGGAGTCTGGCCCAACACCTCTGGTTCGGTATAACCGGTGATTTCAGTAAAGGCCATGTTGATTTTAATGATCTGACCTTTAGTATCGGTGATGCACACCCCTTCGCGCAGCTGTTCTAAAATGGTGTTGGCCAGATACAACGACTGACTGGATAAATGGCGGCTGGACAAGGGGTGCAAGCACAAAACAAACTGCTGGCCCACCGCATCAATGCCCCGGAACTGAGTCACTTCAAGGATGATCAGTTCGCCATTTTCCAGTGCCAGAATTTTCTGTTTGGGTGAAACAAAGTCAGGTTCGATCTGATCCTTCTCGGCATCGACCACCTGTTTAATAAAACCGATCAGGGCCACACTGCTTTCTTTGCGCAAGAAACTGCGCAGGTTTTTGTTGATCAAACGTTCGCGATCAATGCCAAGAAAGCGGCAGCCAAAATCATTGATCTCCAAAATATGACAATGATGGTCAATCAGCAGCATCACCTGGGGCGACTGTAAAAACAGCTCTTCAAAACGCCGCAGATAGGCCAGATCCTGGCTGAGCAGCTGTTCCTGAATCAAGGCATCGGCTTCAAGCTCGTTGACCTGACTTTCCAGTAGCAGGAGTTGGTTTTGGTGTTGATGTAGCTGCTCATGCAGGCGCTGGTTTTCTTCCCGAAACGCCTGGACATCCTGCAGCAGAAACTGGCCGTCACCATTGAGTGAGTGCTCCGGCTCATGATTGCTCATCTCCAGCCTCCTCTTTAGCCAGTAAAAAGCCAATGAAGTGACGTTCTGCGTTGATCCAGGTCT
>SKHR01000054.1 GCA_007116865.1 Marinospirillum sp.
CCAGCTGCTCTTCAATCCACTGCAGGTCGGTTTCACGACCCGGAAACTGAGCAATAAAATCCGCACGCGGCATTTTTGCCTTGGCCACACACAAACGCATGATGCTGCGTTCTTGTTGGCGGATATCGGCAACGGCATCACGCACATGACCCACCAAGCGCTCATAGTGTTTGATTGAAAGCTTGAAAGGCGCAAACAGGTCGCCTAACAGCCCCAGCTCTTTTTGTGCTTTGGCATGACGAAAGCCATTTTTCTGGATGGCCTTGTTGGTTTTTTCTAACTGGTTACGGAGTGCATCGAAACGAATTCTTGCCTCTTCAGGGTCTGGGCCACTGACCGCCGCTTCATCATCATCGTCGCCAGAGTCTGCATCGTCCGCATCATCTTCCTCATCGTCACCTGCTTTGGCAGAGGACTTTGGGGCGGGCAAATCGACTTCGACTTCACCCTCGGGGACTTCTTCAACGGGGTCAATAAAGCCAGAGAAAACATCCGTCAAGCGCCCAGTTTCCGCTTCAACCACGCGGTCATAGGAGTCGACAATACTGGAAACCATGCCTGGCACATAGGCCAGCGCGTGCATGACTTCGCGGATCCCTTCTTCAATTCGCTTGGCGATGACGATCTCACCTTCGCGGGTGAGCAGTTCAACCGTACCCATTTCACGCATATACATGCGCACTGGGTCGGTGGTTCGTCCCGCATCGCTTTCCACTGCGGCGAGCGCAGCGACAGCTTCTTCGGCCACCGACTCATCAGTAGAGTCCCCATCCGTCATCAACAGGGTTTCCATGTCAGGGGCTTCTTCACTGACAGGAATACCCATATCGTTGATCATACGAATAATGTCTTCGACCTGATCTGGGTCGGAAATTTCTTCCGGCAGGTGATCATTCACCTCAGCATAGGTTAAATACCCCTGCTCTTTTCCTCGGGCGATCAATTCTTTAAGACGAGATTGCTGCGCGTTCCCGGACATAGAACCCCTATCTCAACTCGGAAAGACTAATAAAAGTTGTGGCGACTTGGCGACCGAACAGAGCTGCCCAGCCAAATGACAAGCGCGAAATTATATACCACTGCACGACTTGCGTCCATTCATCAATGCTTTTTCGCTTGATGCTTATCACGAATCATGGCCCATAGCTGCTGACGCTCTTCGGTGCTGAGCTCACCACGCTCAGATTTACTGATCAAGGATTGGCGCGTTTGCTCCCAAACCTTTTCAGACTGCTGGGCTTGCAGCTTTGCACAAATGGCCAGCACTTCTTGTGCAGCCGCTTCGTGATTCAACTCAAGCACCAGCCGTGCACGCTGGAGCAAAGCCTCCCCTTGTGGCGTGCCTGTCCAGAAGGATAGCAGAACTTGTGTGCTTGTCGCGGGGACTTGATGCAATTGCTTCAAAACCGGCAAAAAAACTTCACCAAGTGCTGGATCTTCGTTACACCAAGGCAGATCCAGCGGCACATTTGCGGCCAAATCAGGATAACGGACCAGCAAGCGAAATAAGCGCTCGGTCAAGGAGGTTACCTGCCCGGGCGCCTTTGCGGCCGGCTTGACCGAGACAGCTTCTGGCGTAACATTGGTCACGCCAGAAGCCGCCTGAGGGGAAGACGCAATCCCCAGGAGGTCGCTTTCAGGCAGTCCGGTTTTCTGGCTTAGGGTGACCAGTAAACGGCGTTTCAACAACCCATTGGGCAAAAGTGCCAGCCAGGTGCGTGCGGTTTGGGCCAGCTGTGCCTGATCATCCAGGCGCTGCAAATTTAAACCCTGCTGCCACAGGCTTAACAAATATTCAGCCAGCGGCGTTGCCTGGGAAATTCTTTGTTCAAAAGGACCCAACCCCTCTTTGCGCACCAGGCTGTCCGGATCCTCCCCCTGAGGCAAAAACAGAAAACGCGCATGCCGCCCTTCTTCCATCAAAGGCAACAAGGCTTCCAGCGCCTTAATACTGGCCTGGGCACCCGCGGCATCTCCATCAAAACAAAACACCACCTCATTGACCAGACGAAAAACCCGGCGCAAATGCTCTGGCGTGGTGGCCGTACCCAGGGTTGCCACCGCACCGCTCACTCCCTGCTGGGTCAAAGCCACCACATCCATATAACCTTCCACGATCAACAGGCGTTCCAAGCGGCCCGCCTGTTGACGCGCTTCATACAGCCCATAGAGTGCTTCACTTTTATGAAACAGCGGTGTTTCGGGTGAGTTGAGATACTTGGGTTTGGAGTCATCGAGAACACGCCCACCAAAGCCGATCACCTCACCCTTGGTGTCACGAATCGGGAAAATGACTCGATGACGAAACCGGTCATAGGTGCGGCCTGTTTCTTCTTTGCTGGCCAGCAAGCCCAGCTCAAGCTGCAAGGCTTCCGGTATATCCTGCTGTAACAAATAATTTTTCAAGCCATCCCAGGCGTCAGGCGCCACTCCAAGCCCGTAATGCTGAATCATCGCCTCATTGAGGCCACGGCGCTGCAAATAGGCGGCCCCAGCCTGGCCTTCAGGGCGACTGAGCAAGTCGGAAAAATAGGTTTGAGCCAGACGCATACAACGATGCCGGGTTGCAGTCAGGGCTTTCAGTCGCTCTCGCTCTTCCTGGCTTGAGTGACTGGCGGCAACCCCTTCACGTGGCACATCCAGGCCATGCAGCCCTGCCAGATGCTCAACCGCTTCGACAAAATCAAGGTGGTCATGATCCATCAAAAAACTGATTGCATTGCCACTGGCCTTGCAGCCAAAGCAGTGATAGAACTGGCGTTCGGCATTGACGGAAAAAGAGGGGCTTTTTTCATTGTGGAAAGGACACAGGCCAGTGTGGTTTCTGCCACTGCGTTTCAGCTGCACCCGGGCACCGATCAACTCAACCAGATCTGTCCGTGATAACAGCTCGTCAATGAACGCCTGTGGAATACGACCAGCCATAGATTGCCCTGTCTTGCGAAAATAAAAAAGGCAGGAACCGGCTGAAAAATCAGTGGAATCCTGCCTTAGGTTTGCCTTGCGTCAAGACACTGTCAGCGAGGCGGGCGTCAGGGCGCTGTATTAATACAGGCGCTCGAAACGACGCTGTTCGCGCTGCAGCTTCTTCTGATGCCGTTTGACTGCTGCTGCTTTCTTGCGCTTGCGCTCAGCCGTGGGCTTTTCGTAGAACTCACGACGACGCACATCCGCCAGTACACCAGCTTTTTCGCAGGAACGCTTGAAGCGGCGCAGTGCAACATCAAACGGCTCATTGTCTTTGACTTTTACAGCAGGCATTAAATCACCGTCCTTAAAAGGGTAAATTAAAATAATCACTGTCGTTTCAACCTGACGCCCCCTTGGCCCAAAAGCGCACAGCGAGTGTCAGCACTGAATTTCGATCAGACATCCACAGGGAGTTAAAACGACCTTGCTCGTCAGCAAGTCGGGCATTTTACTCCGCTGACCCCAAGAGTGCAAACACCCTGTCCTTTCCAGTATAATGCGCGCCTTTACTCAAGACTCCAAGGACACACCGATGCGTGTACTGGGCATTGAAACTTCTTGCGATGAAACCGGGGTAGCCCTCTACGACACTCAACAGGGGCTGCTAGCCGATGCCCTGTTCAGTCAGGTTGATCTGCATGCTGTTTATGGAGGTGTCGTGCCAGAGCTGGCATCCCGCGATCACCTCCGGCGCCTGCTGCCCTTGCTGCGTGAAACCCTGAGCCAAGCGGATATTCAACTGCATCAAATTGATGGCATTGCTTACACCGCTGGCCCCGGGCTGATTGGCGCACTGCTGACCGGCGCAAGCCTGGCCCGTGCCCTCGCATTTGCGCTCAATCTTCCCGCGCTGGGGGTGCATCATATGGAGGGTCACCTGCTGGCCCCTTTACTGGAAGCCAAAGCACCGGGCTTTCCTTTTGTCGCACTACTCGTCTCGGGGGGGCATACCCAACTGATTGAAGTCCAGGGTATCGGTTCATACCGTCTGCTGGGCGAATCCATTGATGATGCCGCTGGCGAAGCCTTTGATAAAACCGCCAAGCTGCTGGGTCTGGGTTATCCCGGCGGCCCTCAGCTTGCGCGCCTGGCAGAGTCTGGACGCACGGATCGATTTGACCTGCCTCGCCCCATGACCAATCGCCCCGGACTGGACTTCAGCTTTAGCGGCCTGAAAACTCATACGCTGACCTGCATCCGCCAGCAGGAAGCACAAGGCCCGCTGGATGAAACCACGCGTGCCGATATCGCTGCGGCCTTTCAGGAGGCGGTGGTCGACACCCTGGCCATCAAGTGCAAACGTGCGCTTAAGCAAACCGGGCTCAAACGTCTGGTGATTGCCGGTGGCGTCAGTGCCAATCTGGCGTTACGCCAACGCCTAGCAACCATGCTGGAGCAACTGGGTGGCGAAGTCTTTTATCCCAGCCTTAAATACTGTACCGACAACGGCGCGATGATCGCTTTGGCGGGCGCTCTGCGCCTTGCTGCGGG
>SKHR01000102.1 GCA_007116865.1 Marinospirillum sp.
GCATCAAAACGAAACTCAACCCGTCCAAAGGCCGTCAAGTTGTCATCAATTTGATGAGTGATGCGAAAACCCAGGCGTGAGCCATTGTCTTCAATTTCGTTGTCGCCATCGGCATTTTTCAATTGCAGCTGCAGACGACCATAATGATCGACCTTGGTGCCGCCCTGATCATAAAGCGTGATTGCCTGCGCAGAAGCAGAAGCAAGAGACAGCGCCACAGCTGAAGCCAGAAGTGTTTTGTTCATCATTGATACCCTTGGTTGATAGTGAAGGTCTTCAGGACGTCATCGCTGATCCCTGAATTCGCAGAGAAATTAACAAGGCAAAATGACAACACGGCGACAGTTTGTTGAAGGAAGTATGAACTTTTATCTTTTCCAAGTTTCTGAAATAAAAGCAAAAGCTTCATTGAAATGCAGCGGTTATGTCATGCCGTTGCAATGATCTCGGTGCAAGCTTTGACTCGACGCTTGGGTCGGCTGGAGGCCAGTTCAGACGTCACTCTGACCGAGCAGGAGTGCGGTTGGATGCAACGCATAGTGTTTTTTCTCTTTCACATCATAGGGCTGATTGGCTTGTTCTAGCAGCAAAACAAAAGGCCTTTTAACCCTGAGCAGAGTCTCCTCTTCTCAGGGTTTTTTTATCAAAGCCGGTCTTCAGCGGCCAGCGCTAAACGTGAACGCTCAACACTTTGCAGTGTGATATGCCCGGCATGAGGCCAGGTACGGAAGCGCTCTACCAGTGCGGCCATACCGCAGGTATTGGCGGTCAAATAGGGCGTATCAATTTGACCAACGTTGCCCAGGCATACAATTTTGGTATTGCGCCCGGCTCGGGTGATTAAAGATTTGATCTGTTTGGGAGTGAAGTTCTGTGCTTCATCAATGATTAAGAAGGTGTCGTTCAGGGTGCGACCACGCATGAACCCCGGTGACTTTAACTGAACGCGGGACTGAATGAATTGACGGGTTGCTGGATTATCCCAGCCATTGCCTTCTTCATTGCGTAACAGGCTGTCCATATTGTCGTGAAAGGCTCCCATCCAGGGGGTCATTTTTTCTTCTTCATCGCCAGGTAGAAAACCGATGTCCTCGCTCATGGAGATGGGTGCGCGGGTGAAAACGATCCGCTCATAGTGTTTTTTATCGAAGGTCTGCTCAAAGGCGGCAGCCAGCGTCATAAAGGTTTTTCCAGTGCCTGCACAGCCTGCGAGCGTGACCAGGTCGATCTCAGGATCCATCAATAGATTGAGGGCAAAATTTTGGCGCAAATCCTTGGCATGAACCCCCCAGACACTGGCTTGAGTCCGGTAGTTGTCAAGAAGTTGCAATTCAGCCCGCTCTCCTTCAGCGCTGCGCACGATGGCTTCAAACTCCGGCTGTGTCTCCTGATCCGCAACCAGCATGCCGGCATGCCAGTGTTTAACGTTGGCGCCTTCCAGACAGTAGGTGGTTTTGCCAGCGGGTTCTTTGCGAACCTGAACCTCCATGGCTTTCCACAGCAGGGACTTGCCCTCTTCATCCTGGGAAGCGATCAGACAGCCGTCTGGCAAGGCATCAGAATCGGCGTAAACCTGATCATTCAAATAGTCCTCGACGGGTACTTGCAGTGCGGCGGCTTTAACACGCAGATTGATGTCCTTGCTGACCAGAATCACCGAAGCATCTGGGCGTTCGGCTCGCAGACGACAGGTCTCGGCCAGAATTCGGCTGTCTGCAGAATCATCCAGGTGTGCCAGGGGTTTCAGATCGGGATAACAGAGAATGCGTAGCAGGCCGCTATCCAGTCGTGCTGGATGCAGTCGCAGGCCTTCCTGGATCTCGCTGAAGGTGGCACGGTGGGTTAAATCGGCCAGGGTGCGACTGACCTGGCGTGCAAGGCGGGCAATTTCCTGGCGTCCATTTTTGTGTTTGTCCAGCTCTTCAAGCACGGTCATGGGGATGACAACATCATGCTCTTCAAATTGAAACAGGGCGCTGGGGTCATGTAAAAGAACGTTAGTATCAAGCACATAGAGTCGGGTTGCTTTTTTGTTTAGCCGGACCATGATCATGCCTCTGTGATGATGACCCTTGCAGACTGACGCGTTTTAATGACAGAAAAAAGACAGTTTTGCTGACCGGAGGGTGAGTGGAACCGCTGTACCCTGATCCAATCACAGGCTAATCTAAGGGTGGAGACAACCGACAAGGGGCAGGTGATGACGCAGGGTGAAGAGGCGCTTTTTTCAACCCTTCAGGGGTATAAGGCCAGACATGCCTTAGAGCTGGCGCTGGAACAAAAGGATTTGAAGTTACAGCCGATTCAAGAGCCTGCCGTGCCTCAGCCAGATGAGGCGCTGCGCCTGAACAGCCTTGCTCTGCATCGTGAAGAAGAGCAGTTGATTGCTGAGCTTCAGGTGAGTGACGCGATCTTGCAGTCCTTGTTGCACACCAACCAGGTCTACTTGTTTATCAAGTATCGTAATCAGCCTTATCACAGTGATCCGCTTGAAATTGTCACGGTGCATCAGGGAGTCAGATCCCTTACTTTGAACCTGGCATTGCCAACGAGTTTTACCAAGGTCTTTCATCGTGAATATTTTCGCGTACCCCTACCGGTCAGCTTGATGCTGCAGGCACGCGTTCACCTTGGAACCAAGTCAGCTCAAGGCCGTGTCGCGGATATTTCAGCGGGTGGGTGTCGTATTGAACTGTCGCCTCAGGATGCGCTCAGGCTGATGCGTGAGCGCCAGGAGCGCCTGACTTGTGAGCTGATTTTCCCCAGTCAGCAGCGTTTTCAGACACAGATGGAAATTCGCTATCTGCAGCCAGACTCAGCTTTTGCCAAAGCACAACTGGGTGGGCACTTTCAGCATGTTGATTTGGACCAGGAAAAACAGTTTGCCCGCATCGCTCTGGAAACCGAGCGTGAGGTTGCCCGAATGGCTGGGGGGCGAGGTATGGCAGTCGCTCCATCGACCTTGTTTCGCGCCAATCGTGAAGAGGAGTTTCTTAACCCCAAGGTGGCGCCGGCAGGGCAAGGGAAAAAAAATCATTTGTTTACACCGGGTTTTCGTGGGCGCCTGGAAAAGATTGCCGACCAATTGGGCTGCCAGGCATTGCTCTTATCTGCGGACAAGGGGTTTGATAGCCACCAAATACAAAACAGTGCCTGTCAGATGATTGAGCTGATTGAGCAGGATGAGGATGGCGTTTTTGTGGCCGTTGATCATGCCTTTCCAGGCATTCACCCAGTGTTACTTCATACCCTACGAGTGACTGCTCGCTGTTATCCGCTGGCCTTGCAGATGGGGATCAGCCAGCGATTACAGCTACCCATGATGGCAGCACTTTTATTGCACGATTTAGGCAAGGTGTTTGTCAGTCTCCAGCCATGCTTCAATCCAACCAAACAGCCGGGTCGAGTCATGCGGGAATTGAAAATGGCGCAAATCGATGTGTTGCGCTCAACGAGCAGCCTGCAGTGGATTCCACGCTCTTTGGGTGAGCCTTTACTGGCCAATGCGAATGAACGTCTGGATGGTTCCGGTTACCCGCGGGGGTTAAAGGCAGACCGTTTGGATCCGCTGGCTCGGCTGGTCACCCTGTGCAAGGTGTTGGATTGCTTGACCCGTTTCTATGATAAAAAAGCCATGACCTGGCAGGATGCCTACACTTGGGTAGAACGCCATGCTCACCAGTTTGATACCCAGCTGTTAAAGCGATTCAAAGAATGCTACGGGCTCTATCCAGCTGGATCGAGAATCACCTTTGAAAGCGGTCATATTGCCTGGGTGACAGCGACCTCGCGCGAGGGCGAGATCACTGAGGTGGCGCTGGTGGGTCATCAGTCAGACTCGGTGGAAGTTGTCTATGGACAACGCAAGTCGGCTGATGAGCTGGCTGCCCTGGGTCAGGTTCAGTCCGAGCTGCTCGCGGTCTGATCATCCGGGTTGTCGGTGTGACGCCCCAAGGCTTTTTCGATTTTCTTGGGTTTGAGATAACGAACATCCAGCCCTTCCACCAGATAAATCACATACTCCGCCAGGTTGTTGGCGTGGTCGCCAATGCGTTCAAGTGAGCGCAACACCCACATGATGTTCATTACCTGAGAGATAGAGCGCGGATCTTCCATCATGAAGGTGATCAAAGAGCGAGTCGCGGAGCGGTATTCTAAATCCACGGTTTTGTCTTCACGCAACACGTTCAATGCCTGCTCGGTGTCAAAGCGGGCGAAGGCATTGAGTGAGTCTTGCAGCATTCTTCTGACGTGGTTACCCAGATGCCGCGCTTCGATATACCCTCTTGGCGCAGAACCTTCTTCAGCCAGCTTGAGTGCCGCTTTAGCAATTTTTGCAGCCTCGTCTCCGATGCGCTCCAGGTCTGAGGTGGCTCGTAAAACGGCTAGCACCAGACGCAGGTCGGAGGCGGCAGGTTGGCGGCGCGCCAAAATATGTGTGCACTGGCCATCGATGGA
>SKHR01000049.1 GCA_007116865.1 Marinospirillum sp.
GCATCAGCGACCTGCTGCTGGGTCAACTGATACTCCTGCTGTAAGCGCTGAAGTGCCAGGGCCTCTTCAACCGGATTCAAATCTTCCCGTTGCAGGTTTTCGATCAACGCCAGCGCGATCACATCACGATCTTCGGCTTCCCGGACCAACGCGGGAATCCACTCCAGCTGAGCCATCTGTGCGGCACGCCAACGGCGCTCACCAGCAATAATTTCATAGTGATCGCCACTTAAAGGACGAACCACCACCGGCTGCATGATGCCCTGCTGACGGATCGACGCGGCTAACTCTTCCAGGGCCTCAGGATGCATATCTCGGCGTGGCTGAAAACGTCCTGGACGCAGGGTTTCAATGGGCAAACGACGCAGACTTTGAGCAAAATCATCGTCACTGGTCGATGATTCCACGCTTTGGGCTGGGGCACCAGCGGCACCGAGTAAAGCATCCAGGCCACGGCCTAAACCTCGTTTACGGGATCCACTCATCGTCTGTTATTTCCTTTATTAATCCAGTGAATAGCGTCGCATCAGCTCACCCGCCAAAGCCAGATAGGCTTGACTGCCTTTGGATTTGGCATCATAACAAAACACCGGCAAACCATGACTGGGGGCTTCGGCCAGGCGAACATTGCGGGGAATCACGGTGACAAAAACCTGACGCCCAAAATATTCCATCAATTGTTTGGAAACATCGCGGGTCAGGCTGTTTCTTGGGTCATACATGGTGCGAATGATACCACTGATTTCCAGACCCGGATTGACCGAGCTGCTGACTCGGCGAAGGGTTTCCAATAAAGAGCTCAATCCTTCCAGTGCATAAAACTCACACTGCACCGGTACCAGCACCCCGCGGGCAGCTGTCAGGGCATTGATGGTCAAAAGATTTAAAGAAGGTGGGCAATCAATAAGAATAAAATCGTAACAGCCATCGATGTTTTCCAGCGCCTGCTTAAGTTTGCGTTCACGCTGAGGTTCGTTGATCAGACTGACTTCGGCACCCGCCAGATCCACATTAGCCGCTAACAGGTCATAACCCGCCGGATCGGTTTTGATCAGTGCCTGCTCGATTGGCAAGCCCTCCATCAGCACATCGTAAACAGAATACTGCAAACTCTGCTTGTCGATTCCGCTGCCCAATGTGGCATGACCCTGAGGGTCCATGTCGATCAGCAGCACCTTGCGTTTGGTGGCAACCAGGGATGCAGCGAGATTGACGCAGGTGGTGGTTTTACCCACGCCGCCTTTTTGATTGGTCACTGCAAAAATTTTGGTCACGACGTTATCCTTTGCCCGTTGATCTGCCGAGAATAATCAGATGGCGCTCTTCATTCAACTGCGGAACCTGCAATGAGTGGTGTGCAATACAATCAAATTCTGTGGGTAAAGCCGCCAGTTCCGTTTGAGGAAACTGGCCTTTCATCGCAAACCAGCGGGTTTGTGGTGTTTCTAAATGTGCCGTCAGGTGAACAAAGTCTGCTAACTCACTGAACGCTCGACTAATGATACGCTGCACTGGGCGTTGAAGTGACAAGGCCTCAATCCGACATTGATGAACCTGGAAGTTTTTCAGCCCTAAACTGGCTTTTGCTTGAATCTGGAAACGGGTTTTTTTGCCATTAGAATCGATCGAGTCCCACTGCCATTCCGGCCTGACAATAGCTAAGGGAATGCTGGGTATACCCGCCCCTGAACCCACGTCCAGCCAGTGATCCTGATCCAGATAGGGCAATAACACCAGGCTGTCCAACACATGGCGAATCACCATCTGCTGCGGATCACGAATCGCGGTGAGGTTATAGGTTCGATTCCATTTATGCAGCAGCAGGCAATAATCAACCAGCTGTTGCTGCTGGATCGGCGGCAATGATAAATCCAGAGCATCCAGACCATTGCACAAAATTTCTGTCAAACCTGATTCAATCATGAGCGGACCTGGCTGCCTGACGTTTTTTCAAATGAATCATCAACATGGACAGTGCCGCAGGTGTGACACCCGGAATGCGGCTGGCCTGGCCCAGTGTGTGGGGCCGGTGCTGAGTCAGCTTGTTTTTGATTTCGTTCGATAAACCGTCGACCTGAGCATAGTCCAGGTTGGCTGGTAGCTCGGTGGTTTCCTGTTTTTTTAATTTCTCGATTTCCGCCGCCT
Organism: Marinospirillum sp.; assembly: GCA_007116865.1. Classification (GTDB taxonomy): domain Bacteria; phylum Pseudomonadota; class Gammaproteobacteria; order Pseudomonadales; family Halomonadaceae; genus Marinospirillum. Next base: position 2,146 of record SKHR01000049.1, read on the forward strand.
GGCGATCAATATAACCCGCATATTTGATCTGAATCTGTACTTGATCCTGTGCTTCGGCATCCAAAACCTCCGCTCCCGGAGCCACCTGATTCAACTGGGCATAACTGAGTTCAGGCCGTTTTAACAGCTCGGCCAGGCTGTGTTCCCGGCTCAGTGCCTGAGTCAGATGGGGTTGCAAAGCCTCAGCCTGGGCTGAGCCGACCTGAATCCAGGTCGTGGCTAAACGGGCTTTTTCTTTTTCGATTGCAGCACGTTTGGTTTCAAAACGCGCCCAGCGTGCATCATCAACCAGACCAAGCTCACGGCCGATTTCTGTCAGTCGCCAATCGGCATTGTCTTCACGCAGCATCAGGCGATATTCGGCCCGGGAAGTGAACATTCGATAGGGTTCTGCGGTGCCCAGAGAAATCAAATCATCGACCAGTACCCCTAAATAGGCCTGATCCCGGCGTGGATACCAAGGACTTAATTCTTTGGCGGCACGAGCGGCATTCAAGCCCGCCAGCAGGCCCTGGGCAGCGGCTTCTTCATACCCTGTGGTTCCATTGATTTGTCCGGCAAAAAACAGACCTTGAACCGCCTCGGTTTCCAGGGTGGGTTTTAATCCCTTGGGATCAAAAAAGTCATATTCAATCGCATAACCGGGGCGGGTGATATGCGCCTTTTCAAGTCCTTGAATGCTTCGTACCAGCTCCAACTGCACATCAAAGGGCAAGGAGGTTGAAATCCCGTTTGGATACAACTCATGGGTATTCAGGCCTTCGGGTTCAAGAAAAACCTGATGGCTGGATTTGTCCGCAAAGCGGTGGATTTTATCTTCAATCGATGGGCAATAACGTGGCCCGATACCTTCAATCACCCCTGAGTACATGGGTGAGCGATCCAGATTGGCAGCGATCAGCTCATGGGTGCGTGCATTGGTCCAGGTGATGTGGCAAGCCCGTTGTTGAGGATGCATCAGTACATTGCCCATGAATGACATGACCGGCAAGGGGTCATCACCTGGCTGGGGTTCCAACTGGGAAAAATCAACACTTCGGGCATCAATGCGCGGTGGGGTTCCGGTTTTCAGTCGACCCACACCGGGCGCCAGTTCACGCAGTTTTTCTGCCAGACGCAAAGCCGGTGGATCACCAGCCCGCCCACCTTCATACTGGGCCAAACCGATATGGATTTTTCCTGCCAAAAAAGTACCGGTGGTCAAAACCACCTGACGCGCATTGAAACGTATGCCTGACTGGGTGATCACACCAACAACTTGATCCCCCTGCAAAATCAGATCATCGACGGCCTGTTGAAAAAGCTGCAGACCCGGCTGATTTTCCAGGCGTTGACGGATCGCCGCCTTATAAAGCTGCCGATCTGCCTGGGCACGGGTAGCACGGACGGCTGGGCCTTTGCGCGCATTGAGCACTCGAAATTGAATCCCGGCTTCATCGGTGGCCAGGGCCATGGCACCACCCAGGGCATCGACTTCGCGCACCAGATGGCTTTTGCCAATCCCGCCGATGGCCGGATTACAGGACATCTGCCCCAGGGTTTCAATATTGTGGGTCAGCAACAGGGTGGAACACCCCATGCGGGCAGCCGCCAGCGCCGCTTCGGTGCCTGCATGTCCGCCACCGATCACCAGCACATCAAAGGAATCCGGATAGTTCACTGTCACCTCAAACGGGTTTATTTACCAATACAGAATTCGCCAAAAATTTTTCCCAGCAGGTCATCGGCAGAAAAATCGCCCGTGATCTGGTTCAACGCCTCTTGTGCCAGACGTAAGTCTTCAGCCAATAATTCACCGGCCTGATGCGTATTTAATTGTAGCAAGCCTTGAATCAATGCATTTTCTGCGGATTTCAACGCCTGTAAATGACGCCGCCGTGCCATGAAACAGCCTTCGGTGGTCTGCTCAAAGCCCATCACCTTTTTTAAGTGCTGTTTCAGTGCATCAAACCCAAGATTTTGTTTGATTGATAAACGAATCACGGGCGGTTGATGACTCAGCAGACTTTCGGGCGTTTCACCGGTTAAATCAATTTTATTACGAATCAGTGTCAGACGCTGAGGATCGGGCAGGCGTTCAACAAACTCAGGCCAAATGATTTTAGGATCCAGGCTGGCGGTTGTTTGTGCATCAACAAGCAATAAAATTCGATCCGCTTTTTCAATGGCCTGCCAGGCCTTGGCCACGCCCAGTTTTTCAACCGGATCTTCGGTTTCGCGTAACCCTGCGGTATCAATAATGTGCAGGGGCATGCCATCAATATGAATCGATTCCTTGAGCAGATCACGGGTGGTACCCGCAATATCAGTCACTAATGCACGTTCATGATCACACAGATGATTCAACAGACTGGATTTTCCGGCATTGGGTCGTCCTGCCAAAACCACCGTCATGCCTTCCTGCATCAACACCCCTTGCTGGGCTGTTTTTTGAATGCCTTGCAATTGATCCAGCAGGGATTGAATTTTTTCAGCAATCTGACCGCTGGCCAGATAATCCACATCCTCTTCTTCCGGAAAATCAATCGCAGCTTCCACATAGGCGCGTAAAAATATCAGTTGCTCAACCAACTGGTGAATCTGGCAGGAAAAGGCCCCTTGAAGTGAATTCAATGCCTGTTCAGCCGCTTGTCGAGAGGTTGCGTTGATCAAATCCGCAATGGCTTCGGCTTGAACCAGGTCGATTTTATTGTTCAAAAAAGCACGTTGAGAAAACTCCCCCGGCTCGGCCAAACGCAAACCCAAAGAAAGCAGATATTCGATCAAGCGATCAATGATGATCGGGCCACCATGAATCTGAAATTCAGTCACGGATTCGCCGGTAAAAGAATGGGGTGCCGGGAAAAAAATCACCAGTCCCTGATCGATCAACTCACCGTCAGGGGTTCGCAAAGCACCATAATGCGCATAACGAGGTTTTGGATCCTGCCCGGTCAAAAGCTGAGCCGATTTTTTTGCCAGCGGCCCGGAAACACGTACCACACCGATGCCGCCTCGGCCCGGTGGTGTCGCCAGTGCAACGATCGTGTCCTCTTTCATCATCGACTTAACCTAAAACCCCCTCAAAAGAGGGGGTTCATTGAGTGTTTAGGCTTTATCTGCCAGTTTTTCCTTTTCCCGATCTTCTGCCTCTATCTTGTGGGTGATGTACCACTGTTGCAGGATCGACAGGATATTGTTCACCAGCCAGTAAAGAACCAGACCGGCAGGGAACCACAGGAAGAAGAAGGTAAAGATCACTGGCAGCATTTTCATGATTTTTGCCTGCATGGGATCCGGTGGTGTCGGATTCAGCAGTTGTTGCAAAAACATGGAAACACCCATCAGGATTGGCAGGATGAAATAAGGATCTTTCATCGACAAGTCAGCAATCCAGAGCATGAAAGGCGCATGGCGCAGTTCAACCGATTCCAGCAACATCCAGTAGAGGGCGATAAACACCGGCATCTGGACTAAAATCGGTAAACAACCGCCCATGGGATTAATCTTTTCTTTCTTATACAGCTCCATCATCGCCTGGGATAATTTTTGCCGATCATCCCCACAGTCTTCCTTGATACGCTGCATTTTCGGAGCTACACGGCGCATGTTGGCCATTGACCGATAGGCCGTAGCAGACAACTTGTAAAATAATACCTTGATCACGACCGTGACCAGAATGATGGCAAGACCCCAGTTGGCGACAAAAGCATAGAACCACTGGAGTAACAGGAATAGTGGCTGAGCAATAAACCACAACCAGCCATAATCCACGGTCAGGTTCAGGTGAGGCGCGACATCACGCATCTCGCTCTGTACTTTCGGACCAATGAACAGATCTGCATTCAAGCTGGCTTGGGTAAAGGGTTGAATTTCCAGTTCCTGGCCCCGGAAACCCACCACATGGTTACGTGCGGAATCCATGCGTGCACTGAAAAAGCTGACCTGATCCTGAGGCGGTACCCAGGCACTGATAAAATAGTGTTGCAGCATTGCCGCCCAGCCACCCATGGAGTTTTGATTGAATCCAGAGCGCTGAATATCACGGAAGCTGACTTTTTCGTAACGAGTTTCATCGGTTGAAAAAGCACCACCCAGGTAGGCACTCATGCCTAAAAATTCACCCTGGCTTGGATCCGGTGAACCATCACGACGAATCAAGCCAATGAAACTGGTCGCCAGGGCTTCTTGACGCTGGTTGTTGACCTGATATTCGACGTTGACCCGGTGTGAGCCGCGCTCAAAAGTGAACACCTTGGTCAGTTCAATTCCATTAACCTCGCCATGAAGTCGAACTTGAAGCTGATTCTCACCCTCTGCAAGTTCATGCTGCCATTGTTCTGGCTGTAAATGGAGACGCTGTTGGTTGCCTAAACCGATCAGGTAACTCTGGACCGTATAGTGGCGCTGTTCATCATCTTGCAGGAGCACAAAAGGCTGATCCGAACCAACCCGGGTTTTATGTTGCAACAAAGCCGCATAAACCAGATCACCCCGAGTGTTGATACGAACATCCAGACTATCCGTTTTCACGCGAACCAGTTGCTGGTTTGTCTGGGTTGTTTGTGGTCGAACGGACGTTAAAGGTTGTGCGTCTGGATCGGCCAGATCAAGCATCTGATCAGTTGAACCTTCACGGTCTTCACCAGCAAAATGATCGGAGGACGACTGAATCTCAGGCGTTGCTACTTGAGTATCAGGCTGAAGATAGTCTTTGTTCCACTGTATGATCAGCAGATAAGTGACTATCGCCAGCGAGGAATAAAGCACAATGCGTTTTACATCCATGGGATCACTGCCAGTTTATTATCGGGAAGGTTAAATGGGATCACTGCCAATACGCTGGTTCAGCTGTTTCCACACACGAGACAAATTTTTGCTGAGTTTCTGATCATTGGTCAAATTGGCTTCTTTGATGGCCAGAACCAGAATATCCACTGGAGGTAATTGGTGATGATGTCGGCGAAAAGAGTCTCTGAAAATCCGTTTGAAACGGTTGCGCCGCACCGCCAGTCGAATGTTTTTTTTACTGAATACAAAACCTATTCTGGTTTCAGTCGTCCGTCCCGGCGCTGCTAACAGCAGAAAACCGGGACAGAAAACCTTCCATTGTGTTTGATCAAACACATGACGAAAATCCCGACTATTCAATAATCTAAGATTTCTCGGATAAGTTTGATCAAGCATGGAAGCGACCAATCTTATCGCGATCAGGCAGTCAGGCGTTTACGACCTTTGGCACGACGACGAGCCAGAACCAGACGACCGTTTTTAGTCGCCATGCGAGCGCGAAAACCATGATTGCGCTTACGTTTTAGAACACTGGGTTGAAATGTACGTTTCATTATCTTTGCTTTCCACGGGTTAGTCTAAATCATCAATGAACCTTGACAGATACCCGGATCTGCCTGGCTCAAGTCACACAAGAGCGGGGATTTTAGAGAATTCTTCGTCAAAGCGCAATTTTTCCCGCATAAATTCGGTTAGGTGGCAAATTAATAAAAAAAGAAAGTAAAGAAGGTTTTTAAAAGATTATTAAATTAGTTATTTTTATACTAGGTCAAAATCTGTGGATATCTAACTTTTATCATTTTAAATCAGTATATTGCGTTGTTAGTGAAAGGGTGTTCTAGAGGCGTAAAAGCTGATCTTAACCCGTGTAAAGGCTGTGGGTAAAAGAGGGGTTTGTCCACAGCCCAGCTTGTCCTCAGTTTATACAGACGTTTTTGTCTAGTTTATACGGCGGTAGCGCACAGGCTTTTGTGGATAACTTTTCTTGTGTTGATGGATAAGTGTGGATCAAGAGAGTAAAATGCCTAGCCTAACTTAGGGAGTGTTCTGTGTCTGAAGAAAAGCTGTGGTCGCAATGTTGTTCGCGTTTAGCTGAAGAAATTCCTGAACAGCAATTGACGACCTGGATCAAACCGTTGCGCCTACAAAATCAGGGTGACCAGTTAAAATTACTGGCACCGAACCGTTTTGTTCAGCAGTGGGTTGCAGATAAGTACCTGGCTTCCATTGAAAAAGTCATACAACAAATCCAACCTCAGGCTTTGGCTCAAGCTGAGTTGCTTTTCGAAGTTGAAACGCAACCAAAAGCCGCTAAGCCAGTCGACCTGTCTGCAGCGGCCTCAATAAACAGGGTTGCGCAGATGAAAGAAAGAAAACGAGCACCTCGGATGGATGTTGAGGTCACTGGGGGCATGAAACACCAGTCATCCTTGAACCCCTTGCACACCTTCGAAACGTTGGTTGAGGGAAAATCCAACCAGTTAGCTAAAGCGGCGTCTTATCAAGTGGCTGAAAACCCTGGGGGGGCTTATAACCCCTTGTTTATCTACGGAGGGGTTGGGCTAGGTAAAACGCACTTGATGCACGCGGTGGGCAATGAAATTTTACGTCAAAACCCGGATGCGCGGGTTTTGTACCTGAACTCAGAGCGTTTTGTTCAGGATATGGTCAAGGCGTTGCAGCTGAATGCGATCAATGAATTTAAGCGCTACTACCGTAATCTGGATGCGCTGCTGATTGACGATATTCAATTTTTTGTCGGTAAAGATCGTTCGCAGGAAGAATTTTTTCACACCTTTAATGCCTTGCTTGAAGGTGGTCAGCAGATCATTTTGACCTCTGATCGCTACCCCAAAGAAATTGGTGTTGAGGAGCGTTTGAAAAGTCGTTTTGGCTGGGGGTTAACGGTTGCGATTGAACCCCCTGAGCTGGAGCTTAGAGTGGCAATTTTGATGAAAAAAGCGGATATGGCGGGTGTTGATTTACCTCAACCGGTGGCTTTTTTTATAGCGCAAAAAATTCGTTCACATGTTCGTGATCTTGAAGGCGCACTCAATCGAGTGATTGCTGATTCGCGCTTTAAAGGCAAGCCCATCAGTCTTGAACTGGTCAGAGAATCGTTAAAAGACCTGTTTGCCGTTCAGGATAAACAGGTCAGTATTGAAAACATTCAAAAAACGGTCGCTGAATATTACAAAATTAAAGTCTCTGATCTTCACTCTAAACGACGCAATCGATCTATTGCACGACCCCGACAGTTGGCGATGGCAATGGCAAAAGAACTGACGAATCACTCTTTACCGGAAATTGGCGAAGCCTTTGGTGGTAGAGATCATACGACCGTGTTGCATGCTTGCCGTAAAATGCTAAGCCTGCAGGAAGAAAGCGCAGATATTCGAGAGGATTGGAAGAATCTGTTGCGCTTATTAACCAGTTGAGGATAAAGAGGAAACTTTAATGAAATTTTCTATTTCCCGTGAAGTTTTGCTGCGCCCTTTAACCCTGATCGCGGGTGTGGTTGCACGGAAGAACACACTGCCGGTCCTGTCACATATTAAAATTGATGTGTCGGCTGAAGGTGTGACTCTGACCGGCTCAGATCTTGAGGTGCAGTTGATTTGGCGCGTGATGCATGAAAGCCTGGAAGTGCCTGGCAGCATCACCGTACCAGCAAAAAAACTGGCGGATATTTGTAAATCGCTAAAAGAAAACTCGGTGATCGAATTTGAGTTGGATAATGGCCGGGCAGTGGTCCGTTCTGGCCGGAGTCGTTTCATTCTTTCAACCTTGCCATCACAGGACTTTCCTGCGATGCAGGTGGGTGAGTTTAGTCAGCGTGTCAGCTTAAGTCAGGCCCAGTTACTCCATTTGATCCAGCGGAACGAGTTTGCAATGGCGCGCCAGGATGTGCGTTATTATCTGAACGGCATGTATTTTGAGTTGAGTTCTGGTCGTTTAAGAACGGTGGCAACTGATGGTCATCGCCTTTCCCTGGCGGATATCAATTTGACCCCTGCGGATGTGGATAACTCGAGTATGATCGTGCCAGCAAAGGCCGTTCATGAGTTAGCAAAGCTGTTGGATAAGGTTGAAGAACCTGTGGATATTATTTTTGGCCAACAGCATTTTCAAGTGAATACCGGCCACTCCACCTTTGTCTCAAAATTGATTGAAGGTCGTTATCCTGACTATGAGCGGGTCATTCCACCGCCCGGCGATAAGCAGGTGGTGTGTGATCGACTGGCGCTACGACAAATGTTGTCGCGCACGGCGATTTTGGCCAATGAAAAAATTCAGAGTGTTCGGGTCAACTTAAGTGATCATTTTCTCAGTGTGACCGCCAATAACCCAGACCAGGAGGTTGCCGAGGAATCCATGGAAGTGGACTATCAGGGCGAGTCTTTGGAAATCGGTTTCAATGTGGTTTATCTGATTGATGTGATGGATCACATAGGGGATGCAGAAAAAGTCCGGATTTCTTTATCTGGGCCAGCCGCCAGTGCAATCATTCAGGCCGAAGAAGAAAATGCCGGAGCCTTGTATGTTGTCATGCCCATGCGTTTATAAAGAAAGGGCTGGGACTCATGCGCTTAAAGCGCCTGACTTTGACGCATTTCCGTAATTTGACCCAGGCGGATTTTTATCCTGGCCCAGGGATCAATTTACTGGTCGGCGAGAACGGCAGTGGAAAAACGTCGATTTTGGAGGCCATCTACCTATTGGCGATGGTTCGTTCCTTTCGTAGTAAGCGCTTGAAGCACCTGATTCAACACCAGCAATCTGCTTTCACGGTGCATGGACGTTTAGGCAATGAACAGGGTGATGATCTGAATATTGCTGTTCAGCGACGCCTGGCCAGCGATGAAGTCGATGTTCGTTTAAGGGGAGAGCGGCCAGGCACCTTGGCGCAGTTGACAGCGGAATTGCCTTTACAGCTGATCAACTCGGATGCCTTTCGTTTGCTAGAAGGCGGCCCCAAGGAGCGGCGTCAGTTTCTCGATTGGGGTGGTTTCCACACTAATGTTCAGTTTATTGGTCTTTGGCAGCGTTTCCAGCGAGCGCTAAAACAGCGCAATTCCTTGCTCAGACATGCTAAAATAGACGCCTTGCAGCTGGATGTGTGGGATCGAGAAATGGCAGCCTATGGCAGCCAATTGACTCAACTTAGAGAAGAATACCTGGATAGTTTAACGCCACTTTTCAGCGCACGGCTTCAGGAGCTGGGCTTATCTCAAAGCATCAGCTTGTCGTTTCAACGCGGCTGGGATCGTCAGATGCCCCTATATGATCATTTACAGGCTTCGCGCGATAAGGATAAGGAGCAGGGGTTTACCCAGTCTGGCCCTCAGCGTGCTGATCTCAAAATCAGTGTAGAAGGTCGAGCGGCGCTAGACGTGTTGTCCAGGGGCCAGCAAAAACTGGTTGTTTCTGCGCTTAAACTAGCCCAGGGTGAACTGTTGTCACGTCAAGCCGGAAAAAAATGCGTGTACTTGATTGATGATCTGCCCGCAGAGCTGGATAGTCAGCATCGTCGTCAATTCTGTGCCTTGTTAGAAAAGCAGCAGGCCCAGGTATTTATTAGCAGTGTCGAAGCCGATGCATTGGCAGATTGGATATCTGAAAACAATTCACCGGCATGGTTTCACGTGAAACAAGGACAGCTTTTACCTCTGTCCCATTGATTTTAATCTTCGGCCACCGATGGGTCGAAACAGGAGTGATACATGAGTGATGACAATCAAGCTTATAACTCATCCAGCATTAAAGTATTAAAAGGTCTGGATGCGGTGCGTAAGCGCCCTGGCATGTACATCGGCGACACAGATGATGGTACAGGGCTGCATCACATGGTATTTGAATTGGTGGATAACTCCATTGATGAAGCCTTGGCCGGTCATTGCAGTGAAATTCGCGTGATCATCCATCCGGATGAATCGGTGACGGTGACTGATGACGGGCGGGGAATACCCGTTGACCTGCATGAAGAAGAAGGGGTCTCTGCGGCTGAAGTCATCATGACAGTGTTACACGCCGGTGGTAAGTTTGATGACAATACCTATAAGGTATCCGGTGGATTGCATGGTGTTGGTGTGTCGGTGGTCAACGCCTTGTCGGAAGAACTCACTTTGACAATCTGGCGCAATCAGCAGGTTTATGAACAGGTTTATCATCATGGGGTGCCACAAGCGCCGCTTGCGCCAGTGGGCAAAACAGATAAAAGCGGGACCCTGGTACGTTTTAAACCCTCGGCAGAAACCTTCAGCAATATCGAATTCAGCTTTGATATTCTGGCCAAACGCCTTAGAGAGCTGTCATTTCTGAATTCTGGCGTGCGCATCACGCTTCATGATGAACGCTCCGGTCGAGATGAAACCTTTCACTATGAAGGTGGTTTGCAGGCTTTTGTGAATCATCTCAACACCAATAAACATGCCCTAGGTCGAATTTTTTATTTTTCCAGCCAGCGTGAAGAAGACGGCGTAGGGGTTGAAGTGGCGATGCAGTGGAATGACGGTTTTGCCGAAAATATTTACTGCTATACCAATAATATTCCTCAGCGTGATGGTGGCACCCACCTGGCGGGTTTTCGCAGCTCGCTGACGCGCTTGCTCAACCAGTATATCGAGCAGGAAGGCCTGGCCAAAAAAGCCAAGGTCAGCACCACCGGTGATGATGCCCGCGAAGGACTGACCGCAATCATTTCGGTCAAGGTGCCTGATCCCAAGTTCTCCTCTCAAACCAAAGACAAGCTGGTGTCTTCCGAGGTGAAAACGGCGGTAGAGCAGGAAATGGGCCGCGCTTTTGGTGATTACCTGCTGGAAAATCCCGCTGAAGCCAAAACGATCGTCAATAAAATGCTGGATGCCGCGCGTGCCCGTGAAGCCGCACGTAAAGCACGTGAAATGACGCGACGTAAGGGTGCGTTGGATATTGCTGGCTTGCCGGGCAAGTTGGCGGACTGTCAGGAAAAAGATCCGGCGCTGTCTGAACTCTATCTGGTGGAGGGTGACTCGGCTGGTGGTTCGGCCAAACAGGGTCGCGACCGCAAAACCCAGGCAATTCTCCCTTTGAAGGGTAAAATTCTCAACGTCGAAAAAGCCCGCTTTGACAAGATGCTGTCTTCTGCAGAAGTGGGCACGTTGATCACTGCCCTGGGCTGTGGGATCGGGCGCGAAGAGTTTGACCCCGATAAGCTGCGCTACCACTCGATCATCATCATGACCGACGCCGATGTGGATGGATCACACATCCGCACACTCTTGCTAACCTTTTTCTTCCGCCAAATGTTGCCGTTGATTGAGCGCGGGCATGTGTTCATTGCCCAGCCTCCGCTGTATAAAATTAAACGTGGCAAGCAGGAGCAGTACTTAAAAGACGAGGCGGCGCTGGAAGACCATATGACCCAGACCGCACTGGAAGGTGCTGCGCTTTATGTTCATCCAGAAGCCCCTCCTTTGAGTGGCGAAGGTCTGGAAAAGCTGGTGCAGCAGTACCGTAATACCATGCGCCGCATCGAGCGTTTAGCACAGGTCTATCCACGTTATGTGCTGCAACAGATGGTGCAAGCCCCCACCCTGTCACTGGAAACACTGCAAAACCGCCAGGCGGTTCAGGACTGGACAGATGCGCTGGCCACCCAAATTGCTGCACAGGTTGAAGGTCACACTCAAGTCAGCCTGACCCTGCAAGAAGACACCGAACGGGATTTATTTTTCCCGGCGGCAAGGGTGGTGGCTCATGGTGTGCCGACCGACTATGTGTTCACTGCCGAGTTCTTTAAATCAGCAGACTACAAAGCCATTTGCAGCCTGGGAGAAGTCCTGCAGGGTTTGCTTGAAGAGGGTGCCTATGTGGCCCGTGGCGAGAAAAAGCAGCCGGTTCGACATTTTGTTGATGCGTTAAACTGGTTGATGAATGAAGCACGTCGTGGTTTTAGCGTACAGCGTTATAAGGGGTTGGGAGAAATGAACCCGGATCAGCTCTGGGAAACCACCATGAACCCGGATTCACGTCGGATGCTGCGGGTTACCATTGAAGATGCAGTGGCGGCAGACATGATGTTCAATACCCTGATGGGTGATGAAGTCGAACCTCGGCGTCAGTTCATCGAAACCAATGCCCTGTCGGTTTCCAATCTGGACGTATGATCCGGCAAGCACAGAATGGTTTTGCGACCCGCCTTTTGGCGGGTCTTATTTGTGCACTAGGGTTTGGCCACCCGGTTGGCAGCCCAATGAATCAGCTGGCGATCAGTAAATCTTGGTCCGATCACTACCCACTGATCACGAATACTCAGGCTTGGGCGCCCAGTTAAATCAGCCACCAGGCGGGTCAGAGAGTCTTGTGCACTCAATATGATCCAATCCCTGGTTTCAAAACGACCGTCAAACTGCTTTAACACCTCACGTGCCTGATCGATTTGTGGTGCCGTCAGGGCTAAAGCCTCGCGATACCAGCTTTGAGCGGTCGGTGAACGAAGCAGAGCACTGCTTTGCCAATCACAAGGATCTTGTTGATAAAAATCACTGAGCTGAAGTACCTGATGTGCCTGGGTCAAAGCCTCACACTCGCTGGGTGACCAATGACACTGTTGCTGAATCGGTAGCGGTAAGTCAGTCGGGGCAGTGCTCCCGCTGAACCAGAACTGCGCCTGGCCGCTGGGGCGACGGACATCACGCAATACCAGCGTTTTCACCCAGTCACTGAGTAAGTCCAGTGAAGCGGCAAAAAAAGCGGGCGCTTCAAAGCTGGGTAAACTGGCGGCGGATAAACCGGGTACCAAGCCTTGGGTGGTTCGCCAAGCATAAAGCGGTTGCTGGTGACAGAGTTGAGTCGCCCAACCACTGTGATCCGGAAATAAACCCAGGTGTTGGGTTTGGGCGGCAAGGGTTGAGCAAGCCGACGCCAGTGCGGAAAAATCCAGACCGTTTGAATCTCTGACCCAAGCTTGCACGTCCAGCAAGGAGGCAAGATCCGAGGGTTGGATCTGTACCAGATTCGATGGGTGACGTTTATTTAAGTCGTTCTGATAGGTTGAACTTACCCGACAGGCAAAGGGTTGGAGTTGGGGGGCAGTGTTGAGCGCAGCTTGTGCCATGGCGCTTCTCCTCAGCGATGGATATCACTGAAAAGAAAGCAAACGCCATGCCTGTTTTTAACGGGTTGTTTTATCGAGATTTTTTGGCAGCCATCTGGCAGAAATGCACTCTATTGGTGCGTGATCAGGCTTTTGCACCTGGCTGGTTGAGCAGCCATTGCACAAAATCAGCCAGATCTTCGGCGACAAAATCCGGACACAGATCGGGGTTCTGTTCGAGGGTGCGCAGCCCTTTTCCGGTTTTGACCAGGGCAGTACGACAGCCTGCGATCACACCGGCCTGAAGGTCGCGTGCCGCATCACCGACCAGCCAGGTCTGATTCAGATCGGCCTGCAGCTGTTCGGCAATCTGGTAGAGCATGCCGGGTTTGGGTTTGCGGCAACCACAGCCTTCATCTGGCCCGTGAGGGCACCAGACAATCAGCTCGATCTTCGCTCCCAGTGCTTGGAGTAAATCCTGCATCTTCTGATGCTGGGCGGC
>SKHR01000067.1 GCA_007116865.1 Marinospirillum sp.
TGACAGGCGCTGTTCCGATTCCGCGTGGTGGCGGTCGGATGACTTGGTGGTGAAAGTCCACTACAGGCCCGATCAGGGGAACTGTTAGCTGAACGGCAAGGGTGTCCACCGCGAGGTGGAAAAAGTGTCCGGTTTTAGTTGACCAGTACACTTGGCGACTAAGTGTCATGAAAGACAGCCTTTATCCTTTTGCAAAAACAACATCCTTGTTAACATATATTTACATCAAAGTGAAGTGAAGATAAAAAATCAAATAGGTCGGTTGGTACTTTACTTGTCTTTATCGGTACCTTTTTCATCACTGCTTTGTCCAAAACCAGGGCGTGACAGGTTTTTCCACAGCATCAGATTTTGTTCGGCCACTTTGCGCATCAGGTCAACCGGATTGGCGGCCTGCATGGGGTTGACCTTCATGACCTGCTGTACCTGCTGACGAAGAATCTTCTGTTGCTCCATAAAGGTATTGATGCTTTGCTCCAGGTAGCTGCTCATGGTGTTTTGCATATTATCACCATAAAAGCGAATCAGTTGTTGTAGCACTTGATTGCTAAACATGGGGCTTCCGGTATCCGCACAGTCACGATTTTCCTGTTCGGTGATGATCTGCAGAAGAATGTTACGGGTCAGGTCTTCGCCGGACTTGGAGTCTTCGACACGAAAATCTTCACGGTCAATGATCAGCTGGCGAATGTCTTCCAGGGTGACATAACGACTTTCTGATGTGTCATAGAGGCGACGGTTGGCATATTTTCGGATAATTCGCAAAGGGCACCTCACTGTAATAATGCTAAAATATAGTCCTGACAGACTGTTTTACACTTTCTGGCAGGATAGTCCAACTTTAGTTTTTTCCCGGCAGGAGCAGGCCATGTTACTAAAAATTCGCAAAAGCAGCGCGATTTATTTCAAAACCAATGATACACCCAAAGACACGCTGATTAATTTGAGCAGCCATCTTTATCTCAATTTACACCAGATCACCGAGCTATCGCACTACACGCTGAAAACCTCGCTGGAGAAGAAAACGCCGGAAAGAAAAAAACTGCTGCTGGCACCGGAAACCAAAGTGATTCACCTCTCTTTGGCGCCAACGTTTGCTTCTTATGATGATCCTAAAAACTCCGGTCGACGTATCCATGAGCGCCGCTTTTATACGCTACATTTTTTACCGGAAGCGATCCAGGACTACCTGGCAATTCGTCAGGCACTCAATGGCCAAATACTCAATGACGACTAATTGCTGCTTGATCTAGATCAATAAAACCTCAAATAATAGCCGGTGGAGCGGCTGTGGTTGTTTTTTGTTCAGTGTGATGACTGGCTTTTCGGTGACAGGTGCTTCTAGAATGTTGGCAGTTGTGAAACCTTAACGAGGTTTTACGGAAATAATCAGTAAGCTTGCCTAAATCGAGTTGTTGAACATGAACCAGTTGATCACACCTGTTGCGAACTCAGCTGGCGTTCAGACGCCGGGCTACCGACGCTGCCGCTTCCCTCTCCTGGCTATCCAGTTTGATGTGCTTTTTCATCTGGGTGACCGTGACTATCTTGTGAAGGCTGTCGAGTGTTCACATGATCAGTTGCGTGTCGTTTGTCCTTCTGGTGATGTCCCTCTACTGGTTCCTAGAACCTCTCACCACCGACCTGGTGACAAAATCAGCCATCAGGCAACCTTGCGACTGAGTGATCAATTGCATTTGAATACCCAGTTGCAGGTGCTGTTTTGTCGTCGTTTTTCTCAACAGAACTTCCATCTGGGCCTACAGATTAAGTCCTTGAGTCCGCAAGAGCAGGCGCGCATGTGTGACTTTCTTGAGCAGGCTCTAGCAGCTCATGCCGCTCCTGCCAGTCTTTTTGGTTAAACCCTTGCGTGAACCTGCTGCTGCTTGATGAAACAGATCTAGTCTCTCCTCTGCAGGCGGTGATTCGTGGCCGCCGCCATGTGCATCTCAAACAGGTGAATCAGATTCAAGTGGGTCAGCCCCTGCGTGTGGGTATGGTCAATGGCTTGATGGGGCAGGCGCGGGTTGAGGCACACGATGAGGAGTCGACCTGTCTGGCCCTTTCTTTGACCGAAGCGCCACCACCACCCTTACCCATACAGCTCTTATTGGCATTGCCCAGGCCGCGGATGCTGGCGCGCAGTCTTGAGCATATGAGTACCCTGGGGGTGAAAGAGATTTTCTTACTGCACACCGCACGGGTTGAAAAGAGTTTTTGGCAGTCACCAGAGTTACGTCCGGAAAAAATTGACCAGCATTTGCGACTAGGGCTGGAGCAGGCACGGGATACGCTGCTGCCCAAGGTGCATCTGGTGAAACGCTTTAAGCCTTTTGTTGAGGATGAGCTGGCAGCTCTTAGTGCTGGACGTTTGAAGCTGGTGGCTCACCCTGGAGACTATCCTCCTTGTCCGGTACAGGTAAACAGGCCAGTGACTCTGGTGATTGGCCCCGAAGGTGGGCTGGTTGACTACGAGGTGGATCTGCTGCAACAGCAAGGCTTTGAAGCGGTGCAGCTGGGTCAACGCATTTTGCGCGTTGAAACGGCTGTCACCGCTTTATTATCACGCTTGTTCTAGCTTTTGGTGGAAGGCGGCGGAGCGACCTTTTTCTTGCTTCGCTGTTTCAATTTAACTTTGGGCTTGATATCCAGGTTTTTGCGATAAGCCTCGATCTCGTCCGCTGTTTCCAGCCCGCTCACCAGTCGGTGTGTTTCCGGGTCATAGCAGGATTTCAGTTCATCCTTCACACTGCCATCCCACAAGGGTACACCAATGAAGTAACCCGCGCGTCCGATCGCATGAGCGGCGATCGGGGCAGTGATGAGAATAAACAGAATCACAGCAATCGCTTTGGTCACCACCACACCATCAGCAAAGAAAAATGCGGCGGCGGCCATGATCAGAATCGCACCCAGTGCACCCGCTTTGGTACTGGCATGCATTCGGGTTGGCAGGTCAGGCAGGCGTAAAACGCCCAGCGCAGCCAGTAGCATGAACAGACCACTGGAAATCATGAAAATCATTGTCAGCCACTCAGTCATGACGAGGACCTCCGCGTTCGAGGAAACGAGCAAAACCGATGGCGGCGAGAAAAGCAGTCAATGCCATGACAACCGCGACATCAATAAAGCTGGATGTTTGAGTATGGATGGCATGCACACCAATCATGCCCACCATGATGGATGCGATCAACTCCAAAGCCACCACTCGGTCAGGCAGGGTCGGGCCTTTGACCAAGCGAATAAAAACCAGAATCAGCGCCAGACTCATGAGTGCAAAAGTCAGATAAATCACCCAGCTCATCGTAATACCTCCAAAGCACGACGCTCCATTTCTTTTAAATCGGCTCTCAGAGCCTCTTCGTCATCCAGGAACATTGCATGGATGAACAGCACACGGCGGTCATCGGAGACGTCAAGGCTCAAGGTGCCGGGCGTCAAGGAAATAAGGTTGGCTACCAGCGTGATTTCCAGATCGGTTTCTGCGTCCAGGGGCAAGGCGATCACACCTGGCTGCATGTGCCAAACCGGGGTCAACACATCATGAGCCACCTTGATGTTGGACTTGAACAGCTCAACCAAAAAGAAACCCATAAAACGAACCAGGCGCGGAATCCGTCGCGGATAACCGTTGAGCAGGGTTAGGTGTCGATGCAGCATTGATAAGGCAAGATAGCCAAAGATAAACCCAACCAAAAAGTTATAACCCGTGAAGTGCCCGGTGAGCACCACCCAGATCATTGCCAGTAGCAGGTTCCACATAAAAGCAATCATCGCTTACCTCCCAGTACGGCATCAATATAACCTTGTGGGTTGAGTAGTTGCGCAGCGGATGCTTCCGCCATTTCGTAGATGGGCTGGCCGTAAAGGCCGATCAGCAGGGTACAAATCGCTAGCAGCGCGATGGGAAGATACATGAACACCAGTCCCTTATCCGGTGTTTTTCCGGTCAACCGATCCGTTTCAATTCCCTCGGGCACCCCTTTCCAGAAGGCTTCGGCCCAAATTTTGATCATCGAATAGAGGGTCAAGAGGCCAACCAGCAGGGCGACCCCTGTGACCACCCAGGCCTGGGCTTCAATGCCCGCCTTGATAATGATGAACTTGGCAAAGAAACCCGACAGTGGCGGCAGACCAGCCAGCGACAAAGCCGGGATCAGGAACAGGATCGCCAGGAAAGGACGCTCTTTATACAGACCGCCAAGCTTTTTCAGGTCATAGCTGCCAAGCAGGCGATAAGCCACACCGCTGACCAGGAAAAGGTTGGTTTTAACGATGATGTGGTGGGTGATATAGAAAACCCCGCCCACGATCGCTAAAGGCGTATAAAGCGCCAGCCCCATCATCATGTAACCGATCTGACTGATGATGTGAAAAGACAGAATACGACGGAATTCAAACTGAGCCGCAGCACCCAAAACACCGGTCAGCATGGTCA
>SKHR01000178.1 GCA_007116865.1 Marinospirillum sp.
CCGGCAAAAGACAGCGCAATGGGGGCCAGCAAAGCAAACAAAATCACCCGCCAGTAATGCCAGCGCACATTGCGTAGTGATTCCGAAGCCACCAACCCCATTTCCAGCAAAAACAGCGCTAACACCACCGCAAAACTGCCCATCAGCAGTTGAGTCACCTGCGCGCCACTATCATGGCCGTAGAGCGCCCCAATCACCATACCGCCAACCAGCAGCACCACACTGCGGTTGGTAAAGGTTTCGTGCAGCAGGTTTTTTATCCGAAAGTCACCTTTTTGACTTTGCGACATTTGATATACCGTCAGCGCCACCAACAACGCAGGCAGCTCCAGCAGCACCAGATAAAGCGTGACCTGGCCCCCGGTTTCCAGCTGATGTGTCATGGTGTAGGCCAGCGCCACCGCAAAGGTTCCCGCACTCACCGAACCATAGTGAGCCGCCAGACTGATGGCATTGACCGAGCTTAATCCCACAACAAACTTCAGCAGAGGAAGCAATAACAAAGGAATCGCAAAACCCAGTGCCAAGACCAGCAGCATCTCGATCAGCAGACCTGTAGAAAAGTTGCCATGCAGCGCCATGCCACCTTTCAAACCAATTGTCAGCATCAATAACAAGCTGAGGGTTTCATAAGCGGCTTTGGGCAGGTTCAGGTCGGACTTCATCAACCCAGACACAACCCCGAGGACAAAAAACATCGCAACAATATCGGGCATGGCTTCAACTTAAAATCGCAGGTGAAAAGTTAACCGTGCATTCTAGTGCACTCAACCACTGATAAAAACAGTTTTTTTGCCCGCTTTCAGTCTGCTATTTCGATGTTTTATTCAATAGCGCCTTGACCGCCAAATGCTGAGGGTTGGGGATGCGTGTGAGTGCCATGATGGTGTCCTCAACCCCTTCGATGGTGGTCAGCAACTCGACCTGATACTGACGACAAACCTCATCACAAATCGCCTCTGGTGCCGCAAAAATCCCCTTCCCTTGACTGCCAAAGACCTTGATCAGAGCACTGTCATCGATTTCAGCCACAAATTCCGGCGTGATGCGATGTTTTTGGAACCAGAGCACCAGATCCTGAAAATAGGGTGTATTGAATGAAGTCGCCAGCAAGGGTTCGGCATGCAGGCTTTGTGGTAAACCCGGCTTTAAACGGGCCACCTGCTCGCGAGTTGCAAACAAAGCGATCGGCGTGCTCAACAGCGGGTGCGCGGTGATGCCCTGGCTGGATAAATCTTCGGGCAACTGGTCGGTCAAAATCAGATCAAACTGGCGGCGCTTCAAATCACGAATCAAATCACTCACCTGACCAGACTGACAGTGCAGGTGGGTCGGTCGATCCAAACGGGTCGCTGGCTCAAGCAACTGATAGGCAATCAGCTTATGAATCGAGGCCGCGATGCCCACACTCAAGCGCAGCGGACCCTGTAAGGCTTTATCTTTGATGCCGCCTTCCAGCTCTTCGGCCAGAGCAAAAATCTGCTCCGCATAGTGAAACACCCACTGGCCTTTTTCAGTCAGACTGAGTTTGCGATTTTCGCGGCGAAACAAGCGGTAACCCAAGGATTGCTCAAGCGCACTGAGCTGACCGCTGAGGGTTTGTGGTGCCAAATCCAACAAATCACTAGCCTTGGCAATCGAACCCTCACGGGCGATCAACCAAAAATAATGCAGGTGCTTCATATTCAATTTGATTGGCATGCACCCTTCCTCGCGCTAAAAAGAAGCCTGAGTATGCCACACATTGAAACGCTTAAATCACCCCGCTGGGCAGCTTCTTGCGAGCAAGACGCGTGAGCAGAACCAATAGCCCTGTTGTTGAAAAGATTGCCACTACACTCATGGCCATGCCCACCCCCGGTGAGCCCTGCTCAAACTGACCAAATACGAAGGTTGAAACCGTTGACATGCCCGCTGGCGCCACCATCAACGAGGCCACCAGTTCACGTGAAGCAATGGCAAAAACCAACAGCATCGCCACCAACAAGGCTGGCATCATCAGAGGCACAACAACCCGTACAAAACTGGTCAACAAGCTGGCGCCAGACACGCGCGCTGCAGCTTCCAGATTGCTGCCCATCTGGCGTAAGGCCGCAGAGGCATAACGTACCGGATAAGGAAGCAGCAAACAGCTGTATGCTAAAAGCAGCATCCAGCCGGTATTGTAGACGGGCACCGGCCAAATCGGCTGGTTCCAAACCAGAATCAAACCCACCGCCACCACGATGCCCGGCAGGGTGTTGGGCAACAAGGACAGCAGATCCAGCAAACCCTTGCCACGAATCGAGGCCCGCACAACCAGATAAGCCACCAAAGCACCCAAAACACCAGTCGCCAAGGCGGTGCCCGTTGCCAGCGTCAGACTATTAGTCAAAGCCGTCATCGCACCACTTTGATTGGCAAACAGGGCCTGATAATGACTGAAAGTGAGGTTATGAATGCTCAAGCCGCCGGACAGGGTGGCACTCAAGGAGGTTGCCAGCACCGCAAAAATCGGCACTCCAACGGAAATCACACCCACCAGTGCAAACAGGATCACCACCGGCCAGCGCGCCCGCCCCAGATCCACCGGCTCAAAACTGGCCGGCTTGCTGCCTTGAGACACATAAGAGCGGCGAGTCACGATCCAGTGTTGCAGGTAAAAAGCCAGCATCGCCAGACCCACCAGAATCAGCGATAAAATGGCGGCACCTGGCATATCCAACGGCCAGTCAGAAAAACGCTCATGAATGCCGGTCACCAAAACCTTGAACCCTGCCTGAGCGCCCAGGGTTGCCGGGGTGCCAAACTCTTCAATGCTCAAGGCAAACACCAAAAGCAGGCTGGCGGCCAGACCGGGAATCGATAGCGGCAATGTCAGCTTGAAGAATGCTCGCCATGCACCGGCGCCGCAGACACGTCCAACCGCTGCATAGCGGCTGCCGACCACCGCCAGAGTCCGCGACACGGCAAAATACACCACCGGAAACACATTGAGCACCATCACAAAGGTGATGCCCCAAAATGAAAATAAAAAATCATTGGCAGAAAAACCCAGCAACTGCTCGGAATAACCACGGGTTTGTAAGGTGGTCATCCAGGCCAGGGCCGCAATGTAGGGTGGAATCATAAAGGGAATTAAGAAAATCAAATCCCATACGGCACCGCCTGGCACACGGGTTAAAGCTCGAAGGGCACCCAAAGGCAAAGCCACCAGCAAACATCCCAGCACCACCGCCAAACCAAGCGTCAGGGTGTTACCGACCAGTTCAAAAAGTGCCGGATGAGCCAGGGTTGGCAGAATCAGGGCAAAAGGTTCCGCAAAACTGCCCCGAGTGATATGCGGGAAAATCGCCTGCAGCAGGATGAACAGTAGCGGCAACCCCACTAACCCGATCAGGCTGATCAGGGTCAGTGGCATTAAAAGCCAGTTGCCGAAACGTTGCATGGCTTATCAGTCCATAATGCTGCGAAAACGATTGATCAGATCCTGTCGCTGCTGACTCAGGTTTTCATCGATATGAATGATGTTCAAATCATTCATACCGGGTCGCAAGCCTTCAATGTCAGTACGTGCAGGCATCAAATAAACCTCGGCAACCCGTGCTTGCCCGGCCTCAGACAAAACAAAATCCACAAAGTCCATCGCTCTGTCCTGTTGACGACTGGATGCCAGCACCATCATTGGCCGTGGCGCGATCACCGTACCACTGGAAGGAAAAATCACCTCAATGCTTTCGCCCCGAGCCTGATGGCCCAGCGCAATATAGTCAACCGCACCAAAAACCACGGCCTTGGCGCCCTGCAAAACCGGATTCAGCGCACGCGCATTCGGCCCTGGCACAATCATACGGTTTTGCTTCATGGTGGCGAAAAAGTCCCAGGTGGCATCCTCACCTTTGGCCGTCAGCAGTGCCGACAAAAGCTCAAAGGCCGCGCCCGACTGAGCCGGATCCGGCATGGTGACCTGGTCACGATAAACAGCCGCCGTCACATCCAGCCAGTCCTCAGGCTGAGGCAAACCGCTTTGTGTGTTAAACACCATCGACAGGGCGGAAACCCCCTGCGCGATATAATGACTATCTTTCAGCGAGTCCGGCACCTGAGCCGTATTGGTCAAGCGCAGTGGCGCCAACAAACCCTGTTGCTTAAGATCCACCGCTGAATCCCAGGAAGCAGAAATCACCACGTCCGCGATCGGATTACGGCGCTCGGCTTCAAGGCGTGACATCACCTGCCCGGTGGTGCCTTGAAAAACCTGAACCCTTATCCCGGTTGCTGCTTGATAATCCTGAGCTAACGCTGTGATCAGGTTATTGGGGCCGGCAGAATACACCGTCAGATTGCCGGCAAGACTCAGCCCTGAGACAACACACAGTGCCAAAGCAGTGAATGATTTTTTTAACATGCTGAAACTCCACTCGTCGCAAGTTTTTGAGAAAAAGAAGTGGTCAAAG
>SKHR01000053.1 GCA_007116865.1 Marinospirillum sp.
AAGAGTAACTTCAGCGCCACTTCCGTTGATGCGGATGACTTGAGTGATCTGGCTGACCTTTCAGAAGACGCCAGCTCAACGCGTCCACGCAATAAGAAATCAACCAAAACATCGGCTGTGCCCACCAGTGATCTGGCAGAGCTGGATGAGCTGGATGAGCTGGACGATGATTTTGGTGATACGGATGATCTGCAAGACCTTCCTGAAGATGCACCGATTGAATTTGATTTGAGTGAGCTGGACGATCTGGATGCGCCGCTTGAAGAGTCAGAAGTCTCGGCCTCAGAAGATGACTCCGCTTTTGAAGGTGTTGAGCCCGATGCAGAGACCGATGACTTCATGGCGGCCCTGGACGAGCTGGAAAATAAAAAACCGGTCGACCCCATGGAAGATACCGATGACCTGGTTGACCTGGGTGATGATCCATTTGACTTTGGTTTGGATGAGGAGCCGACTTCTGCTCGCTACGCTTCAGAAGATGATCCGGAAGATGCGCCACCTCCCCGCCATGATCTGAGTGACAGCTTTGATGAACTGGCCGATTTATCCGGAATTGAAGAGTTGGCTCAGCAGCCGAGAGGGGATGGACACTCCTATGAGTTGGAAGACCTGGATCCGGCAGACGACTTGCAGTCACTGGACTTTGATCTTTCAGGTGATGAAGAGTCGGCCGAGTTTGGTGATCTGGATCTGGGTGAGGCATCCGAACTTGAGGCTGAGGACATGGATGATGCCTTCAGTCTAGAGGATTTGGAGTCAGATTCGGGGCTTGAAGAGGTGTCTGAGGATGAGCTGAGCCTGGATGACTTCGAGCTGGAGTCTGATCAAGAGATCACAATGGCGGATGAAACACCGGAAGAGCTGGAGGGTCTGGAAAGTCTGGGTGATGAGGACTTTGATCTGGGCGATGGTGATTTAACCGCTCAACTGGATTTAGCGACTGCCTACATTGAAATGGGTGATAAAGAAGGTGCCCGTGAAGTCTTGCAGCGCGTGATTGAGGAAGGAGATGCAGACTTGCGTGCCACCGCACAGCAGATGCTGGACACGCTTGCTAGCTAACTATGCATTTTGGTGGTGAGTTCGAGGTTTTTGATGAAACCTCGGCGAGCCCCGGACGCCAAGCCTTATGTGTTGAATACTTAGGCAGCGAGTTTCGGGGCTGGCAAACCCAACAGGTTGGCATTCCCAGTGTTCAACCACTTTTAGAGCAGGCTCTGAGTCGATTGGCTTCAGAGCCTGTTTCTGTCATGTGTGCCGGTCGCACAGATGCGGGAGTGCATGCCAGCGGCCAGATCGTGCATTTTGATACCCAGGCGAGCCTGCCGGAGCGTGCCTGGGTGCTTGGTACCAATGGCTTTTTGCCGGACTCCATTCGCGTGCGCTGGGCACGCAGTGTTTCTGACCGCTTTCATGCGCGCCACTCTGCCTTGGCACGTCGTTATCGTTATCTGATTTATAACCACCGTCACCGTCCTGCGCTTTTGCATGGACAGGTCACCTGGTGGAACCAGCCTTTAGATGTTGACTTGATGCAGGCAGCGGCTCAGCGCCTGGTCGGTGAGAAGGATTTTTCGGCTTTTCGTTCAGCCCGTTGCCAGTCTCGTATCGCCTGGCGCCATATGCATTTTGTTGAGGTGAAGCGTTTTGGTGAGTGGATTCTCATCGATGTGCAGGCCAACGCCTTTTTACATCACATGGTGCGCAATATTGCCGGCACCCTGATCAAAATTGGTCAGGGCGAAAAACCTGTGGACTGGATCGATGCGCTGCTGGAAGCCAAACAAAGAGCACAAGCCGGCATGACAGCACCTGCGGCGGGTTTGTATTTTATTGCCGCGCTCTATCCAGATCAGTTTGGCCTGCCGACCGAACCGCTAGGGCCTTCATTGGTGCGTTTACTGGCCGCTGAAAACCTGGATGGTGTCTATCCTGAGTTTTTGCCGCAGTGGTATCGTAGTGATTTGACGCGAACCCCAAAACAAGCAATGACCGAGAGTTGATTCATGCGCCGAGTGAAAACAAAAATTTGCGGACTGACTCGTGTAGAAGATGTGATCGCAGCGGAACAAGCGGGGGCAGATGCACTGGGGTTTGTGTTTTATCCACCCAGCCCGCGTGCGGTCACTGCGGATCAGGCTGCTATTTTATGTCAAAAGACCGGCCCTTTTGTGACTCGGGTTGGGTTGTTTGTTGACCCAACACCCGCGCAAGTGAAGGCGGTGCTCAGTCAGGTGCCTTTGGACTTGTTGCAGTTTCATGGAGAGGAAAGCGAGGCTTTTTGTCGTCAGTTTGGTCGGCCTTATATCAAGGCACTGCGCATGCGTCCCGACTTCAATCCAGCGCAGGCGCCCGATCTTTGGCCCAGCGCAACTGGTTTTTTGCTCGATGCGTATAAGCCTGGTGTGCCTGGTGGAACGGGGGAATGTTTTGACTGGCGCCGTTTTCCGCAGGGCTCGCAGGTTCACTGGATTCTGGCCGGTGGTTTAAATCCAGACAATGTGAGTCAGGCGATTGAGTCAACTCGACCTTATGCGGTTGATGTTTCCGGTGGAGTCGAAGCCGCCCCCGGTATAAAATGTGCAGCCAAAATTCATGCTCTGATCCAAGGGGTTCATTGTGTCTCGTTATGCTGATTTGCTGAATTTACCCGATGCCCGTGGCCATTTCGGTCCTTATGGGGGGCGGTTTGTCTCTGAAACCCTCAGTTATGCGTTAGAACAGCTGGACGAGCAGTACACCCGCTTGAGTGCTTGTCCGGACTTTCAGGCTGAATTTGATCGGGATCTTGCTCGTTATGTCGGGCGCCCTTCGCCCTTGTACCATGCTGAGCGTTGGTCCAAACGTCTGGGTGGCGCACAGATCTGGCTCAAGCGCGAAGATCTTAACCACACCGGTGCGCACAAGGTGAACAATACCGTGGGTCAGGCGCTGCTGGCCAAGTATTCCGGTAAACCCCGGGTGATTGCCGAAACGGGGGCCGGTCAACATGGAGTGGCGACTGCCACGGTGGCTGCCCGTCTGGGATTAAAATGCCAGGTGTATATGGGTGCAGAAGATGTTCAGCGTCAGGCGCCGAATGTGTATCGCATGAAGCTGCTGGGTGCAGAAGTCATTCCGGTTGAGTCTGGGTCACGGACTTTAAAAGATGCCATGAATGAAGCCTTGCGTGACTGGGTCACCAATGTAGATGACACCTTTTATATTATTGGTACGGTGGCGGGTCCACATCCCTATCCTAAGCTGGTTCGTGATTTTAATTCCGTGACCGGGCGTGAGGCGCGTCAGCAGTGCCTGGACTCTTTTGGTCGCCTGCCCGATGCCTTGATTGCCTGCGTGGGCGGGGGTTCGAATGCAATGGGGTTGTTTTATCCCTTCCTGACGGATGATGAAGTCGCCATGTATGGGGTAGAAGCGGGCGGAGACGGGCTGGAAACGGGCCGCCATGCAGCTCCCTTGAACGCCGGGCGTCCTGGGGTCCTGCATGGAAATCGCACCTATCTGATGGAAGATGAAGCCGGACAGATTCTGGAAACCCACTCGATTTCTGCTGGTCTGGACTATCCGGGAGTCGGCCCTGAGCACGCTTATTTGAAGGATATCGGGCGGGTTCAATACAAGGTGGCCACCGATGCTCAGGTGATGCAGGCCTTTGAAGACCTGTGTCGTATCGAAGGCATCATTCCGGCCCTTGAGTCCAGCCATGCTCTGGCCTATGCCAGCCAATTAGCGGTGACCATGACGCCGGACCAGCATTTGGTCGTCAATCTGTCGGGTCGGGGCGACAAGGACATCATGACCGTCGCACGCCTGCAGGGCATTTCTCTTTGAATTCAGATAACGGCCAGAATATGACACGCATTCAACAGACCTTTTCTCAACTTAAAGCTCAAGGCCGTAAGGCCTTGATTCCCTATATCACAGCGGGTGATCCGGCACCGCAGCATACCCTGGCGCTGATGCATGCTTTGGTCGCGGCGGGGGCGGATATTCTTGAGCTGGGCGTGCCTTTTTCCGATCCGATGGCCGATGGCCCGGTGATTCAAAAAGCCTGTGAACGAGCGTTGCGTCACGGCACTTCACTGCGTGATGTGCTGCAAATGGTGGCTGAGTTCCGCCAAACCAACACAGATACGCCGGTTGTGCTCATGGGGTATTTGAATCCCATTGAGGCCATGGGTTATGCAGCCTTTGCGGCGCAGGCGGCCAGTGCTGGGGTTGATGGCGTGCTGGTGGTTGATTTGCCGCCCGAGGAGGGTGATGAGCTGGTGCCGCTTTTGAAATCCCACCAGTTGGATGTGGTTTTTTTGATGGCGCCGACCACTCAGGACGATCGGGCGCAAAAAATTATTGCGGCGGGCAGCGGTTATCTCTATTACGTTTCACTGAAAGGGGTGACCGGCTCAGCGACCCTGGATGTGGGGGCCGTTTCTGCGCGAGTTGCGCAAATCGCTGCCATGACAGATATGCCGATCGCGGTGGGTTTTGGCGTGCGTGATGGTCAAACTGCGGCTGCTTTGGCGCGAGTCTCTGATGGCGTGATCGTCGGCAGCGCGCTGGTTTCTCAGATTGCGGAGCTGGCGGATCGCCCTGTCGAAATCGCCCCCCGTCTAACTCAGGTATTGAGTGAGATGCGCCAAGCGATGGATCAACGGGCATAAATAGCGGTTTTTCTGCAGGGGTGCCTGGGTTAGAATGGGCGATCACTTCATCACTGAACCAAGAGTTAAGTCATTATGAGTTGGTTGAATCGAATTGTTCCATCGATCATTAAGTCGGATGATGTCAAGCGCAAAGCCAATGTGCCTGAAGGGCTCTGGCGTAAATGCCCCAAGTGTGATGCTGCTCTTTATCGTCCTGAGCTGGAAAAAAACCTGCATATTTGCCCCAAGTGTGACCACCACCTGCGTCTTGCTGCCCGCAAGCGTCTGGAAAGCTTTTTGGATAAGGAAAGCCAGGAAGAGCTTTTTGCGGATGTGGAGCCGGTTGATAAGCTGAAGTTTCGTGACTCGAAAAAATACAAGGATCGCCTGGCAGCGGCTCAACGCAGCACGGGCGAAAAAGATGCGTTGATTGCGATGCGTGGTACGCTTAAAAAAGTCCCCGTGGTTGCGGTTGCGTTTGAATTTAATTTTATGGGCGGTTCCATGGGCTCGGTGGTGGGTGAAAAGTTTGCCCGGGCCGCTGAGCTGGCACTTAAAGAAAGAATCCCTTTGATTTGCTTCTCAGCTTCGGGCGGTGCGCGCATGCAAGAAGCGCTCTTTTCTTTAATGCAGATGGCAAAAACCTCAGCCGCTTTGGAACGACTCAAGCAGGCGGGTGTTCCTTATGTGTCAGTATTGACCGACCCGGTTTATGGTGGGGTTTCCGCTTCCCTGGCTATGCTGGGTGATATCAACGTTTCTGAGCCCTTTGCCCTGTGTGGCTTTGCGGGGCCTCGAGTGATTGAGCAAACCGTGCGCGAAAAATTGCCCGAAGGATTTCAGCGTGCAGAGTTTCTCCTCGACCACGGAACGGTTGATATGATCATTCACCGTCATGAAATGGCGGAAAAACTGGCTGGCCTGTTGCGTAAAATGACGCACAGGCCCGCTGCCTGATCATTACCAAACCGAGAAACCTAGGTGTTTTCAGGTGATTTAAGCGCTTGGCTGGCGCATCTGGAAAGCTTGCATGCCAGCGAAATTGATTTGGGTTTGTCACGCATCGCGACCGTGGCCAAGCGCTTGCAGCTTCCTTTAAGTCCTGATCAGCGTTTTGCTAAGGTCATCACCTTTGCCGGCACCAATGGCAAGGGTTCAACCCTGGCGATGACTCAGGCAGTGTTGCAGGCTGCCGGATGGCGTGTCGGCAGCTATACCTCTCCACATTTTTTGTGTTTTAACGAGCGCATTCAGATCAATGGCTGCCCAGTTGATGATGCTCGTCTGGTTAACGCATTTGAGCAGATAGAGCAGGCACGTTGTGCGGCCGGGCTGGCCGAAGTTTCTTTGACCTACTTTGAGTTTGCAACCCTGGCGGCATTGGTGATTTTTTCTGCCGCACCGCTGGATGTGTGGTTGTTAGAAGTGGGGTTAGGCGGACGCCTGGATGCCGTGAATCTGGTCGATACCGACATCGCCGTGATCACACGCTTGGGGTTGGATCATCAAGCCTGGCTGGGTGATGATCTTGAAAGCATTGGTCGTGAAAAGGCCGGTATTCTGCGCCCGGGTATTGCTGTGGTTTTAGGCGATGATCAGTGGCCTTATAGTGTTCTGGATCAGGCCGCCAAGCTGGGCTGTGAAATTGTCCAGCTGGGTAAGGCTTACACACAACAGCTGGATTTGGCTGATCAGTGGTTCTGGGTCAAGGAGAATCAGCGCGTTGGACCTTTGCCTCGCCCCGGGTTACCCCTGAACAATGCCGCGACTGCGCTGCAAATTGTGTCGTTGATGGGCGTGACATTGGAGGCTCAGTGGCTGGCTCCTGTGATGCAGCAAGTGAGCTTGAGTGGGCGTATGAGCCGCAGTGGCGCTTGGTTGATGGATGTCGCACACAACCCGCAGGCCGCTAAGTATCTTGCCGAGCAGCTACAGCGCTTCCCCTGCCGTCGCTTGGCAGTGGTTGGCATGATGGCAGATAAGGATATTGAGGCAACTTTGGAGCCTTTGTTACCCTCGATCTCGGACTGGGTTTGCCTGAGCCTACCAACGCCTAGAGCCGCTTCTGCTGATCGACTGGCGGAGGTGCTGCGTGCTTTGGGGGGCA
Organism: Marinospirillum sp.; assembly: GCA_007116865.1. Lineage (GTDB taxonomy): Bacteria > Pseudomonadota > Gammaproteobacteria > Pseudomonadales > Halomonadaceae > Marinospirillum. Next base: position 6,751 of record SKHR01000053.1, read on the forward strand.
CAGTGGTGCTGATTGATGAGGGCGACCAGGCCAGCCAGGCTAGAGCCTGGATCGATCAGGCGCTGGCTGCCCAACACTATGATGAAGTGCTGGTGTTTGGTTCATTTTTTACTCTCGCTTTATTTCCGGACAAACTGCCTCTGTTGCAGGAGGGTTCATGCGCTACGGGCTAAAAGAACGCCTCCTGGGTGCTTTGGTGTTGATTGCTTTGGCAGTGATTTTTCTGCCTTGGCTGCTGGAGGAAGAGCGCGCCCAGGCACCGGTTGCTGAGCGAATCATTACCCCGGAGCCGCCTCCGGCTGTGACCTTGACTGAACCGGCCACTCAACCACCGACCCTGACTTTGCCCTGGTCAACGGCTGAGCAGGCACAAATTCAAACCACCGCAGAAACAGAAGACACAGAAACGGCATCTCCAGCGGCCAGTCCAGCATCGGGGTTGAGTCTGGATCCCAGTGGTGGTGCACAGGCCTGGGCCATTCAGGTGGCGACTTTTGCGGAGCGGGATAATGCTCGACGACTGATTCGCCAGCTCGATGAGCTGGGTTTTCGCCCTTATCGACGCAAGAATGGCGAGTTGTCTGTGGTGTTGATCGGCCCTTATCTGGATCAAAATCAAGCACGCACTGACCAGGATCGTCTGATGCAGATGCAGGGATTTAACACGCTGCTGTTGCGTTATGTACCGGAGTATCTGGCGCGTGAGCGCGGTCAGATGCCTGAGTCACCTGAAGACGATTATTGAGGGTTAGGCAATGGGACTGAATGGTCTGGATATTTTCTTTATAGTGATCCTGAGCTTTTCCATTCTGCTGGCTTTTTGGAAGGGCTTTGTCCAGCAGGTGTTATCACTGATGGGGTGGGTGATTGCACTGCTCTCGGCACGGCAGCTCGGTCAGGAAGTGGCGCCAGCCTTTGCTTCGGTGTTTGCTGATCCCAGTTATCAGCTGGCAGCCGCCTATGTGGCGATCACGCTAGTGGTGCTCTTGGCCAGCAAGGTGATTTCTTCAGCGATGGGCACGCTGGTGCAAAAGATCGGTTTAGGTAAGCTGGATCGCTTATTAGGCATGCTGTTTGGTGGTATCCGTGGTGTGATCATCATTGTGCTGGGGGTGTCGATCGCCAGTCTGACCGAGTTGAGACATCATGCTCAGTGGCAGGAGTCACGACTGATGCCTTTTATGGAGCAGGTGCGTGACCGCAGTGCTGCTCATCTGAACGACTATATCAACGAATAGGTAAACAAGCATGTGTGGAATTGCTGGAATTATGGCTCATGAGCCAGTCAATCAGTTGCTGTTTGATAGTTTGACTGTGCTGCAGCATCGTGGGCAGGATGCAGCGGGCATCATGACTTGTGATCAAGGTCGCTTTTTCTTACGTAAGAGCAATGGTCTGGTCAGAGATGTGTTTCGCACTCGGCATATGAAGCGCTTGACCGGCACTATGGGGATAGGGCATGTACGTTATCCAACGGCGGGCTCTTCGAGCGAGGCAGAATCTCAGCCTTTTTATGTGAACTCACCCTATGGCATTGCCTTGGCGCACAATGGCAATCTGACCAATGCGGATCAGATCAGTGATGCCTTGTTTCGTACGGATTTGCGTCATATCAATACCAATTCTGATTCGGAAGTACTGCTCAATGTGTTTGCTCATGAGCTGGGCAAACAGGGCATGAGTTTGTCTGCCGACGATATTTTTAGTGCGATTGAGCGGGTTTATCAGCGTTGCCAGGGCGGGTATGTGGCAGTGGCGATGATCAGTGGTTATGGCATGGTGGGCTTTCGTGATCCGCATGGCATACGTCCGATCGTGATTGGCCGACGCCAGACTGCTCAGGGTGTTGAGTATATGATCGCTTCCGAAAGCGTTGCCTTGGATGTGGTGGGTTTTGAGTTGTTGCGTGATCTGGCACCCGGTGAAGCAGTTTATGTGGACATGCAAGGGCAGTTGCACAGCCGCCTGTGTGCGCCCGAGGCGCGCCTGACCCCCTGTATTTTTGAGTATGTTTACCTGGCTCGTCCTGACTCTATCATGGATGGCATCAATATTTATCATGCGCGCATGCACATGGGTCAAAAGCTGGCTGAGAAAATTCGCCGTGTGATGCCGGATCATGACATCGATGTGGTGATTCCTATCCCTGATACCAGCCGGACTTCGGCGTTGGAGTTGGCCCAGCACCTGGGGGTCACCTATCGTGAAGGATTTATGAAAAACCGCTACATTGGTCGGACTTTCATCATGCCAGGACAGACCCTGCGCAAAAAATCCGTGCGCCAGAAGCTCAACGCCATTTCGATGGAGTTTAAAGATAAAACGGTGCTTTTGGTTGATGACTCGATCGTACGCGGGACTACCTGTAACGAAATCATCCAAATGGCGCGGGATGCGGGTGCTCGTAAGGTGTATTTTGCATCGGCTGCCCCTGCGGTCCGTTATCCCAATGTGTATGGCATCGACATGCCAGCCGCTAAAGAGCTGATCGCTCACGGGCGTAGTGAGGAAGAGGTCGCACGTTTGATTGGGGCCGACTGGCTGGTTTATCAGGACCTGGATGATCTGGTCGCTGCCTGCAGTGAGCTTAACCCATCCATCACTGAGTTTGACTGCTCGGTGTTTGATGGTCGTTACATCACCGGTGGAATTGATGCGGGTTATTTGACCCGTCTAGAGGCCGCACGTAACGATGCAGCACGTGCGGGTGAAGATGAAGACAACGCAGCGATTGATCTGCACAACGACAGCTCTGCTGACTGAGGCTGGCATGAATCAACCGACCTGGGGTGAAAGCACCCTGGCTTTGCGGACAGGGCATCGGCGCACATCGGAGCGTGAGCACGCAGAACCGATTTTTACCACCTCAAGTTATGTGTTTGAATCGGCTGAGCAGGCCGCTGAATTTTTTGCCATGGAGAATGGCGAGGTCAATATCTATTCGCGCTTTACCAATCCCACGGTGGCTTGTTTTGAGCAGCGTTTGGCCGCGCTAGAGGGCGCAGAGCGTGCGGTCGCCACCAGCTCTGGGATGGCTGCGATTCTCAGTGTTTGTCTGGCCTTCCTAAAACAAGGCGATGAGGTGGTGTGTTCACGCAGCGTGTTTGGCTCCACCATTGGTTTGTTCAACCGTTTTATCAGTAAGTTTGGTATTCGGGTGCATTATGTGCCTTTGCAGGATCTGAATGCCTGGGCGGATGCCTGCAATAAAAACACCCGCTTGTTTTTTGCTGAAACCCCCTCCAACCCCCTGTGCGAAGTGGCCGATTTAAAGGCCTTGGCCGCGTTAGCCAAACAAAAGGGCTGTCGTTTGGTGGTGGACAATTGTTTTTGTACCCCGGCGTTGCAAAAGCCCTTGGCATTGGGTGCCGATCTGGTGGTCCACTCAGCCACCAAATACCTGGACGGGCAGGGGCGGATGGTCGGAGGTGCGGTCGTTGGCAATGATCAGGATATGACCGAAGTCTTTTCGGTGATCCGCACGACAGGCCCCTGCATGAGCCCATTCAATGCCTGGGTTTTTCTTAAGGGTCTGGAAACCCTTCATTTGAGAATGCGGGCGCACGCAGACAATGCCTTGCAGTTGGCTCATTGGCTTGAGGCACATCCGGCAGTGAAGCGGGTTCATTACGCTGGCTTGCCCGGTCATCCGGGGCATGCGCTGGCCAAACAGCAGATGCGTGCTTTTGGTGGCGTATTATCTTTTGAAGTACAGGGTGCGCGCGCTGAAGCCTGGCAACTGATCAATGCCACGCAGATGCTCTCCCTGACCGCTAACCTGGGCGATGCCAAAACCACCATCACTCATCCTGCAACGACAACCCACGCACGCCTGACACCTCAGGCACGCCAGGATGCGGGTATCAATGACGCATTGATCCGTATTGCGGTTGGCCTGGAAGACATTGCTGACCTGAAGCAGGATCTCCAGGCTGGGTTGGATGCGTTGATTTGACACGGAACAGAAGATGCATCGGGTTGATATAATTTTTTGTCTTAAACCCGACGCCAGGCTTCCGCTAATATAGAACTGAAAATCAAACGTTTGTATTGATTTGGCCGGTGATCGGTATTGTCTGTTTTCCTAGGAGATTTTGATGACCATTCAAAAGCGTCTGTATTTGGGTTTTGCAATGATTTTAGCCTTGATGCTGGTCATCACGGGTGTGGGTGTTTTTAAGGTCGCAGTGATTGATCGAACCCTGACAGTTGTCAACGATCAGGACAGTCGTAAACAGCGTTTTGCGATCAACTTTCGTGGTAGCGTCCATGACCGTGCCATTTCTATTCGTGATGCGGTGCTAGTCAGTGATGCCCGCTCACGCCAGCAGCATTATCAGGAGATTGAAGCGCTGGATGCGTTTTATCAGGAATCCGCTCGTGCGATGGATCGTTTGTTTCGTGAGCGCCCGGAAGAGGTCAGTGCTCGAGAGGTAGCGTTGCTGGACGCGATCAAAGCCATTGAGCGGAGAACACTGCGTTTAACGCGCGAAACCATTGAAATGCTGGATAGTGGGCACCGTTTTGTTGAGGCACGTCGTCACCTCCTGGAAGAAGTCTCACCGGCTTATTCCGAATGGCTGGCTGCGATCAATGCGTTTATTGACTATCAGGAAGCCAATATCCAGTCGCAGATCGGTTTTGTGCGTGAGGAAACCGGCGCCTTTCAATGGATCATGATCAGCGTGACCGTGCTGGCACTTTTGCTCGGCGTGGTCATCAGTGTGCGTTTGACCAGTGCCATCGTTCGTACGATTGGTGGTGAGCCTGAAAAAGCGGCTCAATTGATCCGGGCGGTTGCCGCGGGTCACTTGTCACAAGATATTCGCACGCGTTACCCCGACAGCATCATGGGCGCGGTTTCAACGCTATCCACACAGCTGTCTGGTTTGATTCGTGGTGTCACTGATTCAGCCGCTCAACTGGCTGATTCGGCCATCAAGTTGGAGCAAACGGCCTCTCATAACCAGCGTCTGGTGGATGATCAGCGTGATCAGACGGCTCAGGGGGCAACGGCCATGAACCAGATGTCGGCCACCGTTCAGGAAGTGGCGGGACACACCGCTCAAGCTTCCAGTCTGGCACGTACCGCAGATGAGGAGGCCCAGTCAGGGCAGCAGGAGGTCAAGCAGACGATTGAAATGATCAATCAGTTGGCTCAGGAAATTGAAAAAACAGCGGCGGTGATTGAGCAGGTTTCGGTGAAGTCTTCAGAAATTGGTACGGTCCTTGAAGTGATAGAAGGCATTGCCGAGCAAACGAACCTACTGGCATTGAATGCGGCCATTGAGGCTGCCAGAGCGGGAGAGCATGGTCGTGGTTTTGCGGTTGTGGCTGATGAGGTGCGCTCTTTGGCCAGTCGTACCCAGGACTCAACTCGAGATATTCAAGCGCGGATCTCTGCAATGCAAAGCAGTAGTGAAGAGGCGGTAGCTGTCATGACCCGTAGTCGAGAAAGCGCCCGTGGCAGTGTCCAACAGGCAAAGAGTGCGGGCGTTTCTTTAGATAAAATCCAGGCTTCGGTCGCATCAATCAATGATATGAATGCGCAGATTGCCAGTGCAGCCGAAGAGCAGTCGGCAGTTGCTGAAGAGATCAATGAGAACTTTGCCCATATCACTGAGGCCTCCGAACAGGCGGCAGAAGGCTCTCAAACCATGACGCAGGAAAGCAAAACACTGCGTGACTTGGCGACCCGTTTATTGGATAGTGTGAGTCAGTTTAAAGTTTAAAACCTTCGATCAGGATGGGCATTTGACGGGTTTTCAACGTGGGTTGTTAAGCACTTTTGTGCTGTTGTTATGTCTGAGCACTGGGGTTCAGGGGTTGGCTGCATCTCCTGAACCGCGTCAGTGCCAAGTCGGTATTCTGGCCTATCGCTCAATTGAGGCCACGCAAGCCCGCTGGCAGCCTTTAGTGGACTATTTGAATCAGCAGATTCCAGAGGTTCATTTCACCCTGAATGCCCTTCATCTGGATGAGCTGGAGCGGGCCGTTGCAGCGCGCGAACTGGATCTGGTTTTTACCCAACCCTCACACTATGTGCTGCTGACCTATCGTTATGGTCTTTCTTCTCCTCTGGCAACGCTGGTTAATCGCGAAGGGCCTGTTGGTATTGATCGTTTTGGTGGCGTCATTTTTGCGCGAGCTGACCGAGTGGATATCCAAAGCCCCTCAGACCTGCCTGGATTACGCATTGCCACAGTGGGCCAGGGTTCGCTTGGCGCGTATCAAATGCAGCTTTATGCCTTGAAGCGGGTTGGTATCGAGATCAATCCGGCGGATGTGATTGAAACGGGTCAACCTCAGGATCAAGCAATTGATCTGGTTTTGCGTGGCGAAGCGGACGTGGGTTTTGTCCGAACCGGTGTGCTGGAGTCCTGGATAGAGCAGGGGTTGCTGGAAAAGAATACGGTCCGTGTTTTGTCCTTGGGGGCACCGGATGTTTTCCCCCTGGCTGTTTCAACACCGGTTTACCCGGAATGGCCCTTGGCTGCGTTGCCAAATGTGTCAGTGGACATTATTCGGCAAGTCAGTGCTGCCTTATTGTCTTTGCCTCATTCTGGTGAACTGGCAGATCAACTGGCAATCGTTGGGTTCACGGTTGCAGGCGATTATCGTGATATTGACCAGCTGCTTCAGGTCTTGCGACTGCCGCCATTTGACCAGCCAGTGCCCCTGGCCTGGCTGGATGTCTGGCAGCGTTGGCAAATAACCGCCTATGTGATCTTTGCTTTAACCGGTCTTTTGCTACTCGCTATTTTGCTGTTGCTCTGGTCGCGCAACCGTGACCTGCAAACGGCTCACCGTCAGCTGACGGGTTACCACCAGGAGGTTAAAAAACTGACTCAGGCACTTGAGCAGATGCCCGATGCGGTTTTGATCACGGATCTGGAGGCTAAAATTGAGTATGTCAATCAGGCTTTTGAGAAGCGCAGTGGCTATCGTCGAGAGGCCGTTTTAGGCAAGAACCCCCGCCTGTTGAAGTCTGGAAAAACCGCCACCAAAACCTATGTGTCGCTCTGGTCTCATTTGTCCGCTGGGCAGTCTTGGCGGGGAGAGTTTTTTAACCGCACCGCAGCCGGGGAGGATTATCTGACGACCGCTCTGATTGTGCCGGTTCGGGATAAGCATCAAAACGTCACTCATTACCTGGCGATAGAGCAGGATATGACGGAGAAACAAGCAGCAGAGGCACGTTTACACCAGTTGTCCTTTTACGACCTGTTGACTGGTTTGCCGAATCGGGGCCTGTTAATGGACCGTCTTGAGCAGGCGCTTTTAGGCGCTCACCAGCATGAGGATCATGCTGCGCTGATGCTGGTAGATATTGATCGTTTTCAGCTGGTGAACGATCTGCGTGGTGTTCCAGTGGGTGATCAGCTGTTAGTGGCAGTGGCGAAAAGGCTTGAAGAAAGCTTGCCAGCAAACGCGTCTATTGCGCGGATGGGCGCGGATGAGTTCGCCATTTTGATGACCGATCTTAATCGTGAGAAGTCCTTAGCCAGCCGACAAATACTGGCTTTGGCTCGCCACTGCCAGAGCCGGATGCGTCAAGCTTTTGAGCTGGATGGAGATGTCTATAATTTAACCTTGAGCTTTGGTGTTTGTCTCTTTCCCGAGTCGGTCGATGATACATCCGCGGGTCTGGTTGCTCGTAGCGGGATGGCATTGCACCGGGCAAAATCAGCGGGTGGCAATCAGACAACCTTTTTTGAACAACAAATTGGTGAGCAGGCGACGGGAAGTTTTGTGGTAGAAACCGCTTTGAGGCAAGCACTGCAAAACCACTCATTGACCCTCTATTGTCAGGGCCAGTTCTGTGGCCAGGCACAAAGCTTACAGGGTGCAGAAGTTCTGTTGCGCTGGCAGGATCCTCAGTTGGGCTGGGTCTCGCCGGCCGACTTTATCCCCGTGGCGGAAGAAACCGATCTGATTGTAGACCTGGGTGCCTGGGTGATCGAAGAGGCCTGTCGTCAACTGCAGCCCCTCTATCAGCGAGGACACAGCCTGGATGTGTCCATCAATATCAGCCCGCGCCACTTCGGTAAATATGGTTTTGTGGCTTGGCTGGAGGCTTTGTTAAAGCGTTATCAGATCCCATTCACCGCGATCAAGCTGGAAATCACCGAAGGTTTGTTTATTCACGACCTGGACAAGGTGGTAAAAAAGATGCATCAGCTGGTTGAGCTGGGGATTCGCTTTTCTCTGGATGACTTTGGCACAGGTTACTCCTCCTTGGCCTATATTAAAAACCTGCCGATTCAAGAGCTAAAGATCGATAAAACCTTTGTTCAGGACGCATTGAAATCAGCGGCGGATGCCGCTTTGGTTGAAAGTATCATGGCTGTCGGTCAGCATATGCATTTAGGTCTGGTGGCTGAAGGAGTTGAAACCCCTGCGCAGGCGGACTATTTTGCTCATCATCCACAGGTTTGCCTGCAGGGCTTTTTGTTTGAGCGTCCGCGACCACTCAATGAATGGTTGAGCCATCACTTTTCACTGCCCAGTTGATCAAAAAATGTCAGGCGCATACTAACTACGAGTCAATTCTTTGAATGACTCGTTTGTTAGCCTGATGGTCTTTCCTGGGATAGCACGTAATTTCTGACCACCTCAAGGCTTGCTCCGCCCGTTGTGGTTACTGCATAGGAGCGTGACCAGAAATAGGGCTTCCAGAAGTAAGGTTTCAAGTGATCTG
>SKHR01000072.1 GCA_007116865.1 Marinospirillum sp.
ATAAATTCGCGCAGACTCCACAGGGTTTGCGCCTGCATTTCACTTTGACTGATCACCCCATCCTCAACCCAGCCTGACTCCATGCAGGTTTCAAACAGCTGCATGGCACTATCCATCAAGGCTTCGGTTTCAGCTTCGAACTCCAGCAGCGCATAGTAGTCAGTGCGCGTCTCAAACGGGCGCTGCAATCCATGATGACGCGTGACTTTTTCCAGCGCGTTATCCGAGAAAAACTCAAAGGCGGTGAGATCCAGGCCGCTTTGGAAGGTCTTCAATACTTCCATCACCGCCTGCATGGTGGGCGAACCCAGCACCAGTACCGTGAGGTTTTTCGGGGGGCGAGTCAGGCGAATCGTGGCTTCGGTGATGATCCCCAGGGTGCCCTCTGCACCCACAAACAAATGGCGCAGATCATAACCCGTGTTGTTTTTGATCAGCCCTTTGTTCAGGTCGAGCACATCACCACGACCGGTGACCACCTTAAGCCCCAGCACCCAGTCGCGTGTCATGCCGTAGCGAATCACCTTGATGCCACCCGCATTGGTGGCGATATTGCCGCCGATCTGGCTGGAGCCAGCGGAAGCAAAGTCCACAGGATAATAAAGCCCCTGCTCTTCGGCAAAACGCTGCAACTGCTCAGTGATCATGCCTGCCTGTACCGTGACACTGCGATCAATCGGATTAAAGCTGACCACCTTGTTCATATAATCCATGACCACCACCAGCTCATCGTTGGCGGCAACCGCGCCCGCCGACAGTCCGGTACGTCCACCCGAAGGGACAAGCGCAACCTGGTGCTCACGCGCAAACTGTACGATTGCCTGCACGTCTTCAGTCGTGCGCGGAAACGCGATCGCGCGTGGGCGTGGAGTGTGGATTTTGGTCCAGTCACGGCCGTAAATATCCAGCGCCTCACCATCGAGGCGAACCTTGTCAGCCCCAATCAGGGCTTCGACAGCTTGCTTGATTTGCTCTGGGGTCATCACTCAGGCTCTTTGGTCGAAATAGGGTGTTTTTTTAGCCCTTTGGCAGGGCTGTTTCTTTAGCCGGATATGGTAACATAGGTGGATTAAAGCTGGCTTGCCTGCCTGCAAGCATTTTTACCGACAGCCCTTGCGGGCTTTTCTTTTTTCAGGACACCAGATTCATGGCTAAAACTTCTCTGGATAAAAGCAAAATCAAGATTTTACTCCTTGAGGGCGTCCATCAAACAGCCGTCGACAACTTCAAGGCGAATGGTTATACCAACATTGAATTTCATCCAAAAGCCTTGCCTGAGGCTGAGCTGCTGAAAGCGGTCGAGGATGCTCATTTCATCGGGATTCGCTCACGCACCCAACTGACTGAAGAAGTTTTTGCCGCTGCATCCAAACTGGTCGCTGTGGGCTGCTTCTGCATTGGCACCAATCAGGTTGAGCTCTATTCTGCGCTGGTTCGCGGTATCCCGGTATTCAATGCCCCCTACTCCAACACTCGTTCAGTGGCTGAACTCGTTTTAGGCGAAATGATCATGCTGATGCGTGGGGTGCAGCAAAAAAGCATCAGCTGTCATCGTGGCGGATGGATCAAGTCCGCAGCGGGCAGCTACGAGGTGCGCGGCAAAAAACTGGGCATCATTGGTTACGGCAACATTGGCTCACAGTTGTCCGTGCTGGCAGAAAGCCTGGGCATGGAAGTCGTTTACTATGACGTGGTCACCAAGCTGCCACTGGGCAATGCGCGTCAGGTAGAAACCCTGGATGAACTGCTGGCCACCTCCGACGTGGTTTCGTTGCACGTGCCCGAACTGGATTCAACCCAGTGGATGATCGCCGCACCTCAACTACGTAAAATGAAACAGGGTGCCCATCTGATCAATGCTTCACGCGGCTCGGTTGTGGTCATCGAAGACCTGGCCGACGTATTGAAGTCTGAACACCTTGGCGGTGCAGCGATTGACGTTTTCCCGGTTGAGCCACGCGGCAATGATGATGAGTTTGTCAGCCCATTGAGAGGCCTGGACAATGTCATCCTGACGCCTCATGTGGGCGGTTCCACGCTGGAGGCCCAGGCCAATATCGGCAAGGAAGTGTCTGAAAAGCTGATTCGCTATAGCGATAATGGCACCACCACCTTCGCGGTCAACTTCCCGGAAGTGGCATTGCCTTCTCACCCAGGCAAACACCGTCTGCTGCATATTCATGAAAATGTGCCCGGCGTGCTGTCAGAGATCAACCGTGTTCTGTCTGAAAATGGCATCAACATTTCCAGCCAGTATCTGCAAACCAATGAGAAGGTCGGTTACGTGGTGGTGGATGTCGATATTGAGTACAGCCAGCAAGCGCTGACGGCATTAAAAGATGTCAAAGGCACGATTCGTTCACGCGTCCTTTTCTAAGCAATGACCGCTGGGCTGGTTTGATCGCCAGCCCAGCACTCAGTACCTTCAAGCCCACAGCTAACGCACATGCCGATCTAAACGTTCACTCGCCTCACGGTGCTCTCTTTGCACCTGTTCAGCCCGCTCTGCCTTGCCTGCTGAACCACAACCTGCGGTTGCGAGCAGCAGCAGAGCCAAAGCAGCACCGATGATCCACTTTGCCGAGTTTGACATGCGGCCTCCTTCAATCAAAAAACGTTAAAAAGGTGCGCTAAACAGCGCGTCCAGCAATGCTTCGGCTAAACTCTGCCCTAAAGCGGCCACAGCCCTCTGTTCAGCCAGACGTGCATCCGCGGCGGTTGAGCGGGCACTGCGCTGAACCGCCAGGCGAGTGCGCCCCTGTTCATCCACCCAGCGCAACGCGCCTTCTGCCTGCTGCTGGGTCATGCCGTCACGTTCTCGTCCGGTCAACTCAAGGGTGTAAATCAACTGCATGGACGCCTGCTCGCGCATTGCAAACCCCTGCCGGGTCAATTGTGCGGCCAGGTGCGGGGTCAGCGCGTCGGCGCCTTGACTGCCGGGCCGCAAGGCAAGGTTGATCTCATCCAGCCAGGCTGCCAAATCGGCTCGCCGCTGCTCAATCACCGCTTGATGATGCGGACGGGCGGGTGGACCTAGCGCCAGAAAATCCAGCGTCTGTTCAATCGCCGCTTGAGCGGCCAGGTCTTCGAGCAGCGGCAGCGCCTGACGCAGACGGGTGAAGAAGGGCTGACTGGCCTCTGGCCAGCGGCGCTCAGTCATCTGCTGCTCTAATGCGCGCCAGCGCGAAAACAGCTCAGCCTGTGCGGCACTGCGATCTAACTCAACCAGCACCCAGACCTCACGCTGATCCGGCGAAAACCAGGTTTCACGCGTTCTCAGACCGGGCAGGGTCACTGCCTCCACCTGGCTGCGCGCACGCTGCTGCAAGGTTTCATTCAGCGCAACCTCCTGCCCTTGTTGCCACTGCTGTTGCAAGCTGGTCTGGGTTTCACCCTCGACCCGAACCCGGATACGCGACAAGAGATCCACACGTGCGCGCTCTGTGGCCAGATCCGCTGCTGAGCCAGTGGCACCAAACACCTGTGCCTGACCAACACCAAACTCATAACCTAACTGGCGCGGGTAGGTCTGAGTCCAGCCTGGCAGTGGCGCAATGCTGTCTGCAGGCGAAGATATTTCACGCTGGGGCGAAGAGCAGGCACTGACCAGCAAACCACACAGCAACAGGCAGATCGCAGCAAATTTAGCGTCCAAACCGGCTGCGCTCCTGTAGTTTTTGCAGGCGCTTCTGACCAGCCCAGACCTCACGGTTGGTCTGCATATCAATCAGCACCAGATCAATCTGATAGTTGGTCACCCGTTGACGGTCGCGTTGATCCACCCAGGAGTCAATCGAGCCGGACAGGGCAAAGTTCGCTCCGGCTTCACGACCCATTTGGGCCACAGTTTCCGGATCACTGTGAAACTCCTGATCCTGACGCTCATCCCGAATCGCGTCACGCACGTCCCCGGCAGCCACGAAGTCCACCCTGCCTGAGCGAATCATGGCGCGGCGCAAATCATTGACGAAGGTGTTGATTTCAATGTGCTCATGCGAGCGGTTACGCACCCCTAATACGATCACGGTCGGCTGGCGATCACGATCCGCATTGGCTTGACGCCAGCGCTCCAGCCAGGGAAAGGACAGCATATCGTCGATCATTTCATCCGATACCATCCGCGAATCAGTGGCATTCCAGCGGTCACTCAGAGCGATTTCTTCATCCACATCGACCCGGGTGACGCTGGTGCCACCGCACGCACTCAGCACTAGACTGCTGAGCAGCACCAGCCATAAAAACGGGGTAAATCCTTGCAGGGGTTTCATGGGCGACTCCTTAGGTTATTCAATCATTCATTTCTCTATTTACCACGACTGACAAAATCTCGCACTCTCCAAACCTGTAATTCACCCGGCGCCAGCGTGATGCGAGTCCGTGTTCGACCACCAGCACCAT
>SKHR01000090.1 GCA_007116865.1 Marinospirillum sp.
ATGGCAAACAACCAGTCATACCAGGGAATACGATGCTGGGGGGAGCGCTTGAACGCAGGATAGGCCAGAAAAGCCAGAAAAATCGCAAAAGCTAAGTGCGTCGGCCTGGCTGTTGAAGCGCCAATCAACGAAAAAGGCGAAGCATACCAGAGCTGGAACAGGGCCCAGCATAGGCAAACGGCGATGATGATTTTACCAGCGATGCCAGCCGGTTGACGTGCGCCACTTTCAGCCTGTACCAGGCGGCTGGCTTCTTCATCAACACTGGTATCAATGGAAATGTGTTTTTTGCTGTTATTTTCGCTCATCAGTGACCCCTCAGGACTGCCTGATCACAGGATTTCTGCGATACAGACACAAAAAGGCCAGCGAGCCTTGGTTAAAGTCTTGCTGGCCGTCGGTCAGGTTCTGCTACCTGCGTGAATCAGTCGATCAGACCTGCTTCACGGTAGTAACGCTCAGCACCTGGGTGCAAGGGCGCTGAAAGACCCGCGTGTACCATGTCCTCTCGTTGCAGCGCCGAAAAAGCCGGATGCAGGCGAGTGAAGGTGTCAAAGTTCTCAAAGACCGCTTTGACTAACTGATACACCTGCTCCTCTGGGGTGTTGATTGTTGTGACCAGGGTAGCTGCGACACCGAAGGTCTCGACGTCGTTGGGGTTGCCCGTGTACTCCCCACCAGGAATGACGGCACGGCGGTAGTAAGGAAAGGTCTCAAGTAACTGGTCGACATAGTCACCGCGAACGTTGACGATGCGGCTGTCACAGGTGCTGGTGGCTTCTTTGATCGCACCACTGGGATGACCAACCACATAGATCATCGCATCGATGCGATTGTCACACAGCGCGCTGGACATTTCAGCAGCACGCAAGTCGGCTGCCAGTGAGTAGATGCCCATGGTTTGACCACGGATTTCCAGCATCTGCTCTACCGTTGCGCGCTGGCCAGAACCGGGATTGCCGACATTGACTCGCTTGCCTTGGAGATCATCAAACTCAGTGGCATTGGCATCGGCACGAGCAACCACAGTGAAGGCTTCCGGATGCATTGAAAACACAGCGCGCAGATCGGTATAAGCACCAGCATCTGCAAACTGCGCAACGCCGTTATAGGAGTTGAACTGCACGTCCGACTGAACCACACCAAAGTCGAGTTCGCCGGCGCGAATGGTGTTGACGTTATAGGCAGAGCCACCGGTACTTTCAACCGAGCAACGAATGCCATGCTCACTGCGGTTTCGATTTACCAAGCGGCAAATAGCACCACCGGCCGGGTAATACACCCCTGTGACACCACCCGTACCGATGGTGATAAAGCTTTGCGAGGATGCAAGTGCACCGCTACTCATACCAGCCAGGCCAAGACCTGCAGTGACCACAGCAGTGGCAAGGGTTTTCTTCAACATAGACATAGGCTCTTTCTCCAAGGTTTTTTCTTTTTTTTCCGCGGACACTGGCTTGTGGCCAGCGGACTGTTCACTTCATGGCGCCTGTTGAACAAGCTATAAATCTAGGTCTTAGGTTATCGCTTGTCAAAAAAACAGTCATTTATTTGTAATAGGCGTTTTCTTTAACACTATGATCGGTCACATCACGCACTCCGGTCAGCTCAGGCAGACGCTCCATCAGTGTTTTTTCAACGCCATCTTTTAGCGTCAGATCAACCGCTGAGCAGCCCTGGCAACCACCACCGAACTGCAACACCGCTACCTTATCTTCGGTCAGTTCAATCAGCTTGATTTCACCACCATGCGCGGCCAGTCCAGGGTTGATTTCACTGTAAAGAATATAGTTGATTTGGTCTGCCAGTGGACTGTCAGCATTGACCTTAGGCATTTTGGCATTGGGGGCTTTGATCGTCAGTTGTCCGCCCATGCGGTCCGGGTTGAAATCGACCACCGCTTCTTCAAGGAAGGTCAGGCTGTTTTTTTCGACATAAACCTTGAGGCTGTCCAGCATCATGACCTGATCACTGGCCTCCTCTTCACCGGGGCGACAATAGGCCAGGCAGGTTTCTGCGTAGGGCGTGCCTGGCTGGGTGATAAACACTCTCACCCCCATCCCTTCGACGCCCTGTTTGCTGATTAACTCAGATAAATAAGTAACCGCACTGTCCGTGATTGTCAGTGGTTGAGTGGTCGCAGGCGTATCCGCAAGGGTTTCTGAAGTCATGAAGCTTTCTCGCTGTATTAATAAGGGCTTGATCAGGCGTTACGATCAACGCGTTATGCTCATCTTAGACAAAGGTCAGGTAGAGAACAATACCCTAGTTTTTTGATCGGTCTTTTTTATTAACCGCATCAAGGGGTTTTTGCTAGAATGGGGCAAATTTTTTTGTTTCGGAGCCTTGGTTGTCAATGAACCCCTCTCAAGTGAGTGTCACACACCCCTTACATCAGACCCTTTCACAACGTCTTGTCATTCTCGATGGCGGAATGGGCACCATGATTCAGCAGCAAGGGCTTGCAGAGGCAGACTTTCGTGGCGAACGTTTTCAGGATTGGGGACAGGACCTGAAAGGCAATAATGACCTGCTGGTGTTGACTCAGCCGGATTTGATCGAGCGTTTGCATGGGGCTTACCTTGAAGCCGGTGCCGATATCATTGAAACCAACACCTTCAATGCCACTCAGCTTTCTCAGGCGGATTACGGCATGCAGGCGCTGGCAGCGGAAATTTCTGAGGCCGGTGCGCGGGTGGCTCGCAAGGCCGCCGATGCCTGGTCCACGCCTGAAAAGCCGCGTTATGTCGCGGGTGTCCTGGGGCCAACCAGCCGCACCGCGTCGATTTCCCCCGATGTAAATGATCCGGGTTATCGCAACGTCAGTTTTGATCTGCTGGTAGAAAACTATGTGGAGTCCACCCATGCGCTGATCCGTGGCGGCAGTGATCTGATCCTGATCGAAACCGTGTTTGATACGCTCAACGCCAAGGCCGCGGTCTTTGCGGTTCAACAGGTTTTTGAAGAACTGGGGCATGAGCTGCCGATCATGATTTCCGGCACCATCACGGATGCCTCTGGCCGCACCCTGTCCGGGCAGACCACCGAAGCCTTTTGGAACAGTCTGCGCCATGCTAAACCCTTGTCGATCGGCCTGAACTGCGCCCTGGGTGCGGAAGATCTGCGTCCCTATGTTGAAGAGCTTTCACGGGTTGCGGATACCTGGGTTTCCGCTCACCCCAATGCGGGCTTACCCAATGCCTTTGGAGAGTATGATCAATCGCCCGAAGAAATGGCGGCGATTTTGCTGGAGTTTGCTCAGTCTGGACTGGTCAATATTGTGGGGGGCTGCTGTGGCTCAACCCCGGATCATATTCGAGCAATTGCCACCGCGCTGGCCGATGTCCCGCCCCGTGCTATTCCGGTGATCACGCCAGCCTGTCGCTTGTCGGGTCTAGAGCCTTTCAATATCACCGCCGACTCTTTGTTTGTGAATGTCGGTGAGCGCACCAATGTCACCGGCTCTGCACGTTTTAAAAAGCTGATTGTGGCTGAAGACTACACCACTGCCCTGGAAGTCGCGTTGGAGCAGGTCGAAAACGGCGCGCAGATCATCGATATCAATATGGATGAAGGCATGCTTGATTCAGAGGCCGCGATGGTGCGCTTTTTGAATCTGATCGCCGGTGAACCAGACATTGCTCGTGTGCCCATCATGCTGGACTCGTCCAAATGGCCAATTCTGGAAGCCGGTTTAAAGTGTGTTCAGGGCAAACCCATCGTCAACTCGATTTCATTGAAAGAAGGTGAAGCGGCCTTCCGTCAACAAGCGCAGCTGTGTAAACGCTATGGCGCGGCGATCATTGTGATGGCGTTTGATGAGGTCGGTCAGGCAGATACCTTTGAGCGCAAAACCGAAATCTGTGAGCGGGCTTATCGCCTGCTGGTCGATGATATAGGTTTTCCTGCTGAAGATATTATTTTCGACCCGAATATTTTTGCGGTCGCGACCGGCATAGAAGAACATAACAACTATGGGGTGGATTTCATCCAGGCCACCCAGTGGATTCACCAGAACCTGCCGCATGCCTTGATTTCCGGCGGGGTGTCTAACGTCTCCTTCTCTTTCCGTGGTAATAACCCGGTGCGCGAAGCGATCCATTCGGTTTTTCTTTACCACGCGATCAAGGTCGGCATGAGCATGGGCATCGTCAACGCGGGCCAGCTGGCCCTCTATGATGATCTGCCCGCTGAACTGCGTGATGCGGTTGAAGATGTGGTGCTGAATCGCCGCTCCGACAGCACAGAACGCCTGCTGGACATTGCCGAAAAATATCGGGGCGATGGCAGCAGTGCCGAGAAAAAAGAAGATCTGGCCTGGCGCAGCCTGCCGGTCAATGAGCGCATTGCCCATGCTCTGGTGAAAGGCATCACCGCCTTTATCGATACAGATATTG